>JAEEYJ010000137.1 GCA_016291725.1 Solobacterium sp. | reverse complement strand
GAGGATCTGTACGCCGTGACGGACGAGGCTGTCCGCAAGGTTGATGGCTGTCTGCCCGCCGAACTGGACGATTACACCCAGCGGCTGTTCCAGATCAACGATATGCATGATATCCTCAGTGGTCAGCGGTTCGAAATACAGTTTGTCGGAGATGGAGAAGTCCGTGGATACGGTTTCCGGGTTGTTGTTTACTATGATGGCTTCGTAGCCTTCATCATGCAGTGTCTGTACACAGTGGACGGTAGCGTAGTCGAATTCAACGCCCTGACCGATCCGGATCGGTCCGGAACCCAGTACGATGATCTTCTTCCGGTCGCTGGGAACGGATTCATTCTCCTGCTCATAGGAAGAGTAGAGGTACGGGGTGCTGCTGGGGAATTCTCCGCCGCAGGTATCCACCATCTTGTATACCGGGGTGATGCCGTTGGCTTTGCGCAGTTCATACAGTTCCTGTTCGCTCATCTTCCACTGGCGGCTGATCCAGCCGTCGGAGAAGCCGGTTTTCTTGGCCTTCTTCAGGACGGAGATATCCATAGGATTCTCCTTGACCAGGGTTTCCATGGCCAGAATGGCGTAGAGACGATCGAAGTAGAAACGGTCGATATTGGTGATGCGGCGCATTTCTTCAGCGTCATAGCCGCGTCTGAGCCATTCTGCGAGGGCGAAGAAACGTTCATCATCCCGTTCACGGATCTTCTGGTAGAGTTCTTCCTTGGTGGCTTCCGTGAGTTCCTTGCGTTCAATGTGGTCGACTTTGGTCTCCAGGGAACGTACCGATTTCAGGAAGGATTCTTCGAAGGTTCTGCCGATGGACATGACCTCGCCGGTAGCCTTCATCTGGGTACCCAGCTGACGGTCGGCATTCGGGAACTTGTCAAACGGCATCCGGGGGAATTTAGTGACAATATAGTCTACGGATGGCTCGAAGCATGCCCAGGTCGTCTTTGTGACCGGGTTGAGGATTTCATCCAGCGTCAGTCCGACAGCGAGCTTGGCGGAAACACGGGCAATGGGATAGCCGGTCGCCTTGCTGGCAAGCGCGGAGGAACGGGAGACCCGGGGATTGACTTCGATGACATAGTACTTGAAGCTCTTCGGATCCAGAGCCAGCTGTACGTTGCAGCCGCCGCAGATCCGCAGTGCACGGATGATCTTCAGGGCAACCGATGAGAGCATATGGTTCTCATAGTCTGTCAGGGTCTGCACCGGGGCAACTACGATGGAATCGCCGGTATGGATGCCGACTGGATCCACGTTCTCCATGCTGCAGATGGTGATCGCATTGTCCTTGGCATCGCGCATGACTTCGTACTCGATCTCTTTATAGCCGGCAATGGACTGCTCGATGAGGCACTGGTGCACCGGGGACATCTTCAGTCCGGTGTCGGTAATGACCCGGAGCTCTTCTTCGTTGTGGGCAAAGCCGCCGCCGGTACCGCCCAGGGTATAGGCAGGACGGACAACCAGGGGATAGCCCTGCTGATTGCCGAAGGCAACAGCTTCTTCAATGGAATGGACAATGACACTCTCCGGAATCGGTTCATGGATTTCCTGCATGAGGGAACGGAACATTTCCCGGTCCTCTGCCTGGTTGATGGCCTGCAGGTCGGTACCGAGGACTTCTACACCGAATTCATCAAGGATCCCGTCATTGTGCAGATCGACGACCAGGTTCAGCCCGGTCTGTCCGCCCAGGGAGCCCAGTACAGCATCGGGGCGCTCTTTAAAAATGACGCGCTTTGCGGCTTCCAGGGTCAGCGGCTCGATGTATACCCGGTCCGCAATGGCGGTATCCGTCATGATCGTTGCCGGGTTGGAGTTGATCAGGACAACTTCGTATCCTTCTTCCCGCAGGGAAGCACAGGCCTGGGATCCGGCATAGTCGAATTCCGCTGCCTGTCCGATGACGATCGGTCCGGAACCGATCACCAGGATCTTATGGATATCTGTACGTTTAGGCATACTTTTCCTCCCCGCGCATGGCTTTCTCGAACGCATCGAAGAAACCGTCATCCGGTTCGTACTCCCGTCCGCAGCATGCGTATCCAGGATGTGCGAAGCCTTCTACGCTTTCGTCGTTCAGTGACCGATGGGTCATGACCAGGCCGGCGGCTTCCAGGGAAGCACGGTCGAGCGCGTAATTGTGGTTCTGATGGGTAATGATGACCTGTTCCGATGCACAGTCGACGACAGCCTGGTTGGGACCGTGGTGGCCGTGCGGCAGGCGGGTGATCTCCGCACCGCAGGCGAGTCCGAGGATCTCGGCGCCCAGACCGGTGCCGAAGACGGTTGTCTGCGGCAGCAGTTCCTTGACGGTGTTGATTTCATCCCGCAGGTCTGCTGGATTGCCGGGACCGGTGGAAAGCAGTACACCTGCCGGATGATAGGACAGGATGGTCTCTGCGTCTGTATGGTAGGGGACAACGATCAGATCATAGTCCCGCTCGGCGCAGGCTCTGAGCGTACTCAGCCGGACACCGTAGTCGATGACGACAACCTTGTGGCTTCTGCCGGGCACCGGGTAGGTGCTTCGTGTGGAAACGGTACGGACAGGATGTTCTTCCTGTGTGCCGGCTTTCAGGGCTTCCACCAGTGCAGGGATTTCGTCCGCTGTGCTGCAGAAACCGGCACGCATGGTGCCTTTCTCCCGCAGACGGTGCACGATGGCACGGGTATCGACACCCTGGATGGCCGGAATGTCCATCCGTTTCAGATAGTTCTCCAGGGTTTCTTCGCTGCGGAAGTTGGAGGGCTTGTCCGCTGCTGTCCGGACGATGAATCCGGAGAGAGCGGGATGCAGGCTTTCATTGTCCTCCCGGTTGATGCCGTAGGCACCGATGAGCGGGTAGGTCATGACGACCATCATACCGGCATTGGCACTGTCGGTGATGATTTCCTGATATCCGGTCATGCTGGTATTGAAGATCAGATCACCGGTGCGGAAATGATCCGAACCCAATGCTTCTCCCCGGTAGAATGATCCGTCTTCCAGTACAAGATACCGTTCCATTCATTCTCCTTTCCAGACGGTAATACCGTCGACAATGGTCTCTTTGACGGCTGCGTGAACCGTCCAGCCATCAAACGGGGTATTCCTGCCCTTGGACAGGAACTGTGAGGCATCGATCCGGGTTTCGTGTTCCAGATCCACCAGGATCAGGTCACTGTGCCAGCCCGGTTCGATCTGTCCGCGCTTCTCCAGACCGAAGCGCTCTGCCGGCTTACCGCTCATCCAGTCAACAAGCTGAGCCAGTGTCCAGCGCTTCTGCCAGTGGACGAATTCGGTATAGAGCAGCGGGAAGGAAGTCTCGAGCGAGACGATGCCGAAGGCTGCCTGGGCCATTGGTTTATCCTTGTCCGCAAGGGTATGCGGTGCATGATCGTTGGCGATGAAGTCCAGCGTACCGTCCTCCAGCGCTTCAATGAGCGACATACGGTCCTCATGGGTGCGCAGGGGCGGATTCATCTTCCAGTTGGTGCCCCGTACATCGGTATTCTCCAGCAGGAGATGATGCGCAGCGACTTCGGCTGTGACATCGGCGCCCTGTGCTTTGATGGAGCGCAGCGCTTCTACACTCTCCTTGGCGGAGATGTGGCAGCCGTGGTAGCGGGCTCCGGTTTCCAGAGCCAGCTGCAGGTCTCTGCTCAGCTGTGCGCTTTCACATTCATTGGGAATGCCCACCCATCCGTGTTCTTCTGCATACGGAGCTTCCTGTACGGAGGAACCGGGCCGGCGGTAGTCCATGTCCTCGGTGTGGCAGGCGATCAGTACATCGTTTTCCTTTGCACGGATGAGTGCCTGACGCATTACGTCTTCGTCTGCGACACCGACCCCATCATCACTGAACCAGCGGATGCCGAGTTCCTTCAGTGCAGTATAGTCCGTTACGGTTCTGCCTTTTTCACTGCAGGTGATTGTTCCGTAGGGATGCACATGGACAATCCCGTCACGGGCGATCAGCTGCAGGTACTCCTTTACGGTTTCCGGATTGTCCGGAAACGGGTTCAGGTTCGGCATAGGGAAGACCGTAGTAAAGCCGCCGTGGGCAGCCGCAGCCGTTCCTGCAGCGATGGTTTCCTTCTGCTCATAGCCGGGCTCTCGGAAGTGTACATGCACATACACTAGACCGGGCAGTACTGTAAGACCTGCTGCGTCGATCTCTTCCGCATCGGTATCTATATGCTCCTCTACAGCGAGGATCTGCTCTTCATCGAAGAGCACATCACAGGAAACAAGTTCTCCGTGATAGAGTACCGATCCGTTCCGGATCACGCGCTTCATGCGTTCTCCTTTGTGAACGGGGCGAAGCCGAAGGCTCTCTTCAGGACGGCTTTCCGTACCAGGACACCGTTCTGGATCTGCTTGAAGTAGCGGCTCTTCGGGGCTTCCACCAGATCCGTGTCAAACTCGACACCGCGGTTGATGGGTCCCGGATGCATGATGATGGCTGTATCCTTCATCCTGGCGTAGCGGGCTTTGTTCAGGCCGTAGCGCTCCAGATACTCTTCATCGCTCATATCGACGGCGGATCCTCTTTCCTTCTGGATCCTGAGCATCATGACAACGTCTACATCTTCGATGACATCGTCCAGCTCCACCGGTGTGAAGCCCTCCCGGCGCCAGATTTCCGGTCCGGCGAAGCGGACTTCGGCACCCATCTTTTCCAGGGCTTCCTTGTTGGATGCGGCAACCCGGCTGTGCAGGATATCACCGCAGATGACAACCTTCAGGCCTTCGAATGAACCGAACTCCTGGTACATCGTGAGCAGGTCCAGCAGGCACTGGGTGGGATGGTCTCCCTGGCCGTCTCCGGCATTCAGGATGGGGATATTGATGTTTTCCAGTTCTTTGTAGTAGGCGTCCTGGGAGTGGCGGATGACCACGGCGTCATAGCCGATCGACTCCAGCACTTTGACGGTGTCGTAGAGGGTTTCGCCTTTGGTGATGGAACTTTTGCCTACATCGATATCTGCAGGCTTGCAGCCGAGCTGCAGCTCTGCGCTTTCAAAGGAATAATGTGTTCTCGTCGATGCTTCGAAAAAAAGATTGGCAACCAGAGCCTTGGAACAAGGCAGCTGCCAATCTTTGAATTCTGTACCGAACAGCAAAGCATCGTCGAGGATCTGGAGAATATCCTCCTTGGTCAGATCTTTCATACTGAGAAGAGAATACCGGTTCATAGAGTCCTCCTTTACTTTTTCAAAAAAAGGGTCTCACCCAGAGGGTGGAAATCCTTCTTACCATCGGTATTTTAACATACGGAAAACAGAGCGCAATACCTGAATTCATGAAAGTGTTTTCATGAATTCAGCTGTCCTGAACCGCGGTAACCGTAATGGTCTGATAGGGTACATTGATCCCTTCCTTCAGGAAAGCCTGGACGATGTTTTCCCGCAGATTGCTGCAGACAACGTAGTTCTCGTCAATGGTGGCTGTCCAGACGGTGAACTTCAGCAGAAGCCCGTTGTCGGTCACTTTGCTGGTGTAGACCCGGACATCCTTGTTCAGCACGGCGTCTTCCTTGGCAAGGAGACCGTGGATGATGGAACGGGCTTTTTCCAGATCGGTATCGTAGCCGACCTGGAATTCCAGATAATTGCCTACCCGGTCCAGATAGTTCGTATTGACGATTACGGAAGAGTCCACAAGGCTGTTGGGGACAATGCAGGTCTGGCCGTCATACTGCTGGATGACGACATGGCGGATGGTGATGTCCTTGATGATGCCTTCAGCGACGGTGGAGCCGCCGGATACGATGCGCACTTTGTGGCCGATCTCTACTGGATGGGTAATGGACAGGGAGAAGCCGGCAATGATATTGCCGAGGGTCTGCTGGGCCGCAAAGGTAACAATGGCAATGATCAAAGTACTGCTCTGCAGCAGCATCGTGCTGAATTCCTTGGTCAGGGTGATCATATTCAGTACGGTGTAGACACCGATGATGATAAT
>JAEEYJ010000136.1 GCA_016291725.1 Solobacterium sp. | reverse complement strand
GGTCAACCAGGTGGAAGCCCACCTGCTCTTCCAGCAGCCGGAAGCCAAGGCATTCATGGATAAATACGGCGTGGTAATGGAAGCCTGGGCTCCGCTTGCACAGGCCAGCAAGGAACTTCTGGAAGAACCCCTTCTGCTTGCCATCGGTGAAAAATACCGCAAGACACCTGCCCAGCTGGCACTGCGCTGGAACATCGACCGCGGCGTTGTAGTCATCCCCAAGACCACCAGTCCGGAAAGAATGGCAGAGAACTTCGATGTTCTGGACTTCAAGCTCAGTGAAGGCGAGATGGTCTCCCTGGAAGCGCTGGACAAAAAGAAGAGCCTGTTCCTCTCCCATACCGATCCGGATACTGTAGAGATGTTCATCACTGCCGCAAAGCCGGCAGAGGAGCCGATCGCGATCGAGTCGCCTGTCGATGAAAGCATTGAACCGACAGCACCCGTAGAACCGGGTGTACCGGCGGAACTGATCGAGCCGGCTCCGGAAGAAGCACCTGCAGCCGAAGAGCCTGCACCTGCCGAGCCTGCAGAAACCGATCTGCCGGCAGAATAACCGGAATGTTAAAACCGGAACCATCGTTCCGGTTTTTTCTATTTCATCGCTTCGTGCATGATCCGCAGTACATTGCCGTACATGATCAGATCCACTTCATCTGCTGTAAAGCCATCGCGGATCAGCGCATCGCACAGCGCAGGCATCTTGTCCGGCCCGTTGAGCTCCAGATTTCCGCCTGTACCGTCGAAGTCCGTACCAATTGCGACAACACCGATTCCGCCGACTTCCTTCTCATGCCTGGCCATCGCCACCAGGTCCCGGATCCGGGATTCTTTGTTCTCCGGCGTATCATCGAGGAACTGCGGTGCAATGTTCAGTCCCATCGCCCCGCCTTTTTCCGCCAGCGCCCGGATCATGTCATCCGTCATATTGCGCGTATGATTGCACAGCGCTCTGCTGTTGGAGTGCGTGGCGACAAACGGGACTTTTGCCAGCTTGTACACATCCCAGAACACACCGTCCGATACATGGCTGACATCCACCAGCATACCGATATCCTGCATGTGCTTCACCGCTTCCTTGCCGAAATCCGTCAGGCCTTTGTTCATAATGGCCGGATCCAGGGAATTCGGTGCTCCGAAGCAGTTCTCGAAGTTCCATGTCAGTGTCAGAGCCCGTACACCGAGATCATAGAACGCATCCAGCTTCTTCCTATCACCGTGCACAGCGACGCCGTCCTCCATGGTCAGGATCAGGGATGTCTTTCCTTCCCGGAAGTTCCTCTCCACATCATCTGCATTGTACGCCTGCCGCACCAGCTCGGGATACCGCTCCAGTGTATTCTTCAGAACCTTCACGCATCCGGCGATGTGTTCTTCTTCCGTTGCCGGCTCCCGGTGCATGTACTCCCGGAAGAAGACATCCGGCGGGAAGAAGATTGCCATGAACTGGGCCATCGTTTTCCCCTCTAGCAGACGCTTTACATCCAGATGCTGATCCGGTTTATCGTAGAAATCCGCATCCTCTCCGTGCTTGTACAGCGTTTCCATCAGTGTGTCGCAATGCATGTCAATTGCGTATGCCATACCTATTCCTCCCTGTTCTGTATATATCTGTCGATCGCTTCCGCAGCCTTTTTTCCGGCGCCCATGGCCGAAATGACGGTCGCGGAACCGGTTACGGCATCGCCGCCGGCATACACGCCCGGCCTTGATGTCAGTCCGGCTTCATCGATAATGATACCACCTCTCCGGTTAACTTCCAGTCCTTCCGTTGTACTCTTGATCAGCGGATTGGGCGATGTGCCGATTGCCATGATCACAGTGTCCACAGCCAGTTCAAATTCACTGCCTTCTATCACAACCGGACTCCTTCTGCCGCTTTCATCCGGCTCTCCCAGCTCCATCCGGACGGCCCGCAGAGCTTTTACAGAACCGTACTTCGGATCCTTCGGATCCTCATAGCCCAGAATCTCCGTCGGATTGCACAGCAGGCGGAAATCAATTCCTTCCTCTACAGCGTGCTCTACTTCTTCCTTCCGGGCAGGCAGTTCGTTCATCGACCGGCGGTAGACAATGTATACGTGCTCTGCACCGAGCCTCAGCGCCGTCCTTGCGGCATCCATCGCTACGTTTCCACCGCCGACTACTGCGACCGTGCCGCCTTTCTTCACCGGCGTCTTCGGATCTTCCAGGTACGCTTTCATCAGATTGGTTCTGGTCAGGAATTCATTGGCTGAATAAACACCCGTCAAGGATTCCCCCGGTATGTTCATGAAACGGGGCAGTCCTGCTCCGGAACCGATGAATACGGCTTCGTATCCCTCTTCAAACAGCTCATCGATGCTCAGTGTACGGCCGATAATGACATTGACCGCAAACACAACCCCCAGCTCTTCCAGCGCTTCCACTTCCCTGGCAACGATTGCCTTCGGAAGACGGAATTCCGGGATCCCGTAGACCAGTACACCGCCCGGTGTATGCAGCGCTTCGTAGACCGTGACCGCATACCCTTTCTTCGCCAGATCCCCGGCACAGGTCAGTCCGCTCGGTCCGGCGCCGACGACCGCCACCCGGTGTCCGTTCGCTTCCGGACGGTCACCGGCCTTAGCATTCAATGCGTTGTGCGTGTCTGCCACGAACCGTTCCAGACGCCCGATGGCTACCGGTTCAAAGCGCTTTGCCAGGGTGCATACCTGTTCGCACTGGGTTTCCTGGGGGCATACACGCCCGCAGACAGCCGGCAGAGACGACGACGCATGAATGATCTGATAGGCTCCCTCGTAGTCTTTTTCCTTGATCTTTGCGATGAACTCCGGGATCCGGATATTGACCGGACAGCCGGATACGCAGGGTTTTGCGGGGCAGTTCAGGCACCGTTCCGCTTCCTTCAGCGCTGTTTCCTCGTCATAGCCGAGCGCGACCTCATTGAAATTGCAGATACGCGCTTCCGGTGCCTGCAGCGGCATTTCATGCTTGTTCTGTATGACTGCCATATCACTTACCTCCGAACAGACGGCACGCTTCGTCATACGCTCTGCGCTCTTCAGCAGCGTACATACGGTTGCGGATCATCGCTTCGTCAAAATCCACTTCATAGCCATTGAAGTCCGGGCCGTCCACACAGGCGAACTTCATCGTTCTTCTGCCATCCTGCACCAGCGTCAGCCGGCAGCCGCCGCACATACCGGTACCGTCGATCATGATCGGATTCATGGAAACCGTGACAGGGATTCCATACGGACGTACCGCTTCTACGACAAACTTCATCATGACGAGCGGTCCGATCGCTATGACTTCATCAAAGGATCTGCCCGCTTCCAGCATTTCCTTCAGGGGCATAGTAACGTTTCCCTTCTGCCCGTAGGTTCCGTCATCCGTCATGACGATCAGTTCATCGCAGAGAGAACGGAATTCATCCTCGAGAATCACCAGATCCCGGCTGCGGAATCCGATGATGCCGGTCACTTCGGTGCCTTGGTCATGGAATGCTCCGGCAACCGGCATGGCAATGGCACAGCCGACACCGCCGCCGATCACGCAGACCTTCTTCTTTCCTTCTGTTTCCGTCGGTCTTCCGAGCGGGCCGGCGAAATCCTGCAGGCTGTCACCTTCCTTCATTACGCTCAGCTGCAGAGTCGTTGCGCCGACGGTCTGAAATATGATTTTTACGGTTCCGGCTGCCGGATCGGTGCCGGCAATCGTAAGCGGTATGCGTTCTCCCTCCGCGTCCGTACGCAGAATGATGAATTGTCCTGCTTTGGCTTTTCTGGCGATGAGCGGTGCTTCGATATCCATTTCCGTGACAGATGGATTCAGTGTTTTCTTTTTGACGATCCTGTACATAACGCCTGTCTCCTGTCTATGATTGTCTGTCTGCTTGCAGCTGTCTGTCAGTTTCACTATAGCGAACACCGTACAGTATATTCAAGCGCTTATATTGTTATAGTTCCTATGCGAAGAATCATATCCTTTGCGCTATAGGATCATCTGTGCGCAGGAAACAGAAAAGCCCGGGGACTGCCTCCCCGGACTTCCTTGTACGGATCTCTTTACCTTTCAGGTTTCTTTTCCTTGATCTCTTCCGTCAGGATCTCTGCGACATCATCCCGGAAATACAGCAGTCCGCCGGATACTTCAAAGTATCTCCTGCCTTTTTCTGTATCTTCGGCATTCATCATCCCTTGTTTCAGCATCGTTACGATCGGGACGTGCCTCGGCAGAATACCCCGCTGGCCGTCCACGGTACTGACGTTCAGAATGCTGGCGTCAAACTCCTGGAACAGGCCATTGGGCGTAACGATACGGACATGTACCGGCATCAGAGCGTTTCCGCCTTCTTCACAGCGTCTTCGATCGTACCTACGCTCATAAACGCTGTTTCCGGCAGATCATCATACTTGCCCGACAGAATCTCCTGGAAACTGCGTACCGTCTCTTCTACCGGTACATAGACGCCCGGAATGCCGGAGAACTGTTCCGCAACCGCAAACGGCTGCGACAGGAAGTTTCTGACTCTTCTTGCCCGGGCAACGATCTTCTTGTCTTCCTCGCCCAGTTCGTCCATACCCAGAATGGCAATGATATCCTGCAGCTCCTTGTACCGCTGCAAAATCTCCTGGACCTGACGCGCAGTCTGGTAATGATCTTCACCGATGACCAGCGGATCCAGCATACGGGAGGACGAGGACAGCGGATCCACCGCCGGATAGATGCCCAGCGCCGCAATGGATCTGTCCAGAACCAGACGTGCATCCAGGTGGGAGAACGTCGTCGCCGGAGCCGGGTCTGTCAGGTCATCCGCAGGCACGTAGATCGCCTGTACGGAAGTAATGGAACCCTTGTCGGTGGATGTAATCCGCTCCTGCAGCTGGCCCATCTCCGTAGCCAGTGTCGGCTGATAGCCTACAGCACTCGGCATACGGCCCAGCAGCGCCGATACTTCGGAACCCGCCTGGGTGAAACGGAAGATATTGTCGATGAAGAGAAGCACATCCTGATGATCCTCATCACGGAAGTACTCTGCCATGGTCAGCGCACTCAGACCGACACGCATTCTCGCACCGGGAGACTCGTTCATCTGCCCGTAGGTCAGAACCGTATTGCCCAGAACGCCGGAGTTCTTCATCTCGTAGTACATATCGTTGCCTTCACGGGTCCGCTCACCGACACCCGCCACAACGGAACGGCCGCCGTGCTCAATCGCAATATTGTGGATCAGCTCCTGCATCAGAACGGTCTTGCCCACACCGGCACCGCCGAACAGTCCGATCTTTCCACCCTTGGAATACGGACACAGCAGGTCAATGACCTTGATGCCTGTCTCCAGGATCTCACTGGTTGTCTGCTGCTGCGCAAACGTCGGCGCATCACGGTGAATCGGCATGTACTTCTCAGCCTTCACTTCGCCCAGTCCGTCAATCGGCTCACCGAGCACGTTGAACATTCTGCCCAGGACCGCATCACCGACCGGAACCTTGATCGGCCCCTCGGTATCCTCGCAGTCCATACCGCGTACCAGACCATCCGTGGAGCTCATCGCAATGCAGCGCACGATATCATCACCGATGTGCTGCGCAACTTCCGCAACCATTGATCTGCCGGTAGCTTCATCCTCAATCTTTATGGCATTGTGGATGGTCGGCAGACTGTCCGGATCAAACCGAATATCGATGACAGGTCCGATAACCTGAATGATTTTTCCTGTTTTGCCCATCTTTCCTCTCTCCTACACAGCGTTTGATCCGCTGACAATTTCCGTAATTTCCTGCGTAATCGCCGCCTGGCGTGCTTTGTTGTATTCCAGCATCAGCTCTTCGCTCAGCTCGTCCGCGTTGTCCGTCGCCGTCTTCATCGCTACCCGCCGGCTTCCCTGCTCGGACGTCGTAGCTTCCATCCACTTCGCGTAGGCAACCGTTTTCACCATCATCGGCACGACCTCTTCCAGAATCGTTTCCGCATCCGGCTCGAACATCGTCTCCGCTTCCAGCCTGTCATCCGTCTGCTCCGGTGCAACCATTTCACACGGAAGCAGCTGCAGCAGTTCCGGACGGAAGGTCATCGTATTGATGAACCGGGTGAACAGAAGCTGCACCGAAGCATATTCTCCGTCACGGAAGCCCTGGATGCCCCGGTCCATATACTCCTTGATCTCATCATAGGAGAGATGATCCGAAGATATGGGTTCCTCATTCACCAGCCGGAAGCCTTCGTTCCGGAAGGAACTGTACATTGACGTTCCGACCAGAACCACAGGATCCTCCTTCTTCAGAAGCGCTCTCGCTTCCTTCAGAATGTTGGCATTGTACCCCCCGCAGAGACCGAGATCGCTGCAGAACACCATCGTATACGCCTGTCCCTCCTGCTTCGGCCTTACCAAAGAAGACTGTACGCCGGGATTCCTGGCAACGATTTCATTGACGCTTTCCTGCAGCCGGTCTGTATAGATACGGTTCGCCTCCACCAGGTTTCGCTGCTTGAACAGCTTCGCGTTCGCGATCATCTCCATGGCTTTGGTGATCTTGCGCGTCGATCTGACCGATTTGATCCTTGATCTCAGGGCCTGTTTCGACTGTGCCATACTACTTTACTCCCAGAAGCGGATCAAACTGCTCCAGCGCGGCCTGCATCGTATCCTTCATACGCTGCTCCAGCTCCGGAGAAATATCCTTCTTGTCCTCCAGTTCATCGATGATATCCTGCGCATTCTCCGCAAAATACCGGTGAACGAACTTCTCGAAGCGCCCGACTTCCTCAACCTTGACCTGGTCGATGTAGCCATATTTTGCCGTAAACATGGAGAGCACCTGTTCGTGCATGGACATCGGCTGGTACTGCGGCTGCTTCAGCAGCTCCGTCAGACGCGCACCATGATCCAGGATCTTCTTCGTCGCCGCATCCAGATCGGATCCGAACTGGGAGAAGCTCAGCATTTCATGGTACTGCGCCAGCTCCAGCTTCAGGCTCGAGGAAACCTTCTTCATCGCCTTTGTCTGCGCATTCGAACCGACACGGGAAACCGACAGACCGCTGTCTACCGCCGGACGTACACCGGAAGCGAACAGATCGCTCTGCAGGAAGATCTGACCGTCGGTAATCGAAATGACATTGGTCGGAATGTAGGCTGAAATATCGCCTGCCTGCGTCTCAATGAGCGGCAGGGCTGTCAGAGAGCCGCCGCCCAGTTCATCGGACAGCTTCGCAGCTCTTTCCAGCAGACGGGAATGGAGGTAGAAAACATCGCCCGGATACGCTTCACGTCCCGGAGGTCTGCGCAGCAGCAGCGACATGGTACGGTAGGCAACCGCATGCTTGGACAGATCGTCATAGATGATCAGAACATCCTTGCCGTTGTCCATCCACTCTTCACCGATCGCACAGCCTGCGTACGGCGCAATGTACTGCAGCGGCGCCGAGGTCGACGCACCCGCACTGATAACAACCGTATAGTCCATCGCTCCGCCTTCACGCAGTCTCTGCACCAGACGGGCAACGGTGCTTTCCTTCTGGCCGATTGCTACATAGATGCAGTAGACATCCTTGCCCTTCTGGTTCAGGATCGCGTCCACAGCAATCGCCGTCTTGCCGGTTTCACGGTCGCCGATGATCAGCTCACGCTGGCCCTTGCCGATCGGAATCATGGTATCGATGATCTTCAGTCCGGTCATCAACGGCTGGTAAACACTGCGCCGCGTCATAACACCGGGTGCCACCCGTTCCACGGCCCGTGTCTTTTCCGTAACGATTTCGCCCTTGCCGTCCACCGGCTGGCCGATCGAGTTGATGACTCTGCCGAGCAGAGCGTCGCCGACCGGCACCTCAACGATGCGTCCGGTGCGCCTTACCTCATCGCCTTCACGGATGAGCGTATCATTGCCCAGCAATACAGCACCGATATGGTCCTCCTCAAGGTTCAGGACCATGCCCATCACATCGTTGGGGAATTCCAGCAGCTCCGAAGCCATCGCCTTGTCAATGCCCTGTACGTTCGCAATGCCATCGCCGACACTGATGACATAGCCGACATCATCCGAACGTATCACATTGTCATAGTTCTTGATCCGTTCCTTGAGCAGGGAACTGATCTCATCCGGTCTGATCTCTCTCATACCGTTTCTCCTTTCAGCAGCGCTCTCCGCATTTCATCAATACGGCGCTTCATCGTAATATCCGTCACACTGTTGTCCGTGACCACTTTGATCCCGGCAATCAGACTGCGGTCGATCCGGTTGTTCAGCAGGATCTCCTTGCCTGTTCTCTTCTCCAGCGCTTTCCGGATCTTTTCCAGATCCTCTTCCGCAAGCGCCCGGGCAGAATACACCGTTGCGGTCTTGATGCCGAGCTCTTCATTGGCCAGCGTTACAAACTGGACCAGGATCTCCTTCAGCCAGTAAATCCGGTTCTTGTCGATCAGAAGCTTCAGCAGATGGATCATGTTCGCGCTGCAGGCTTCCCCGAACACCGCGTCCACCAGATCCTTCTTTTCCTGATCGGTAACCTTGATCGCATTGAAAAACTCCATCAGTTCAGGACAAGCATCCAGAACATCCAGCAGTTTCTGCGCCTCTTTCCGGGTCTTTCTGATCGTGCTCTCTTCCCTCACAAGGGAAAACAGTGCTCCGCCGTAATTCTCAGCTACCGCATTAATCATGTCCGGTCGCTTCCTTTACAAAAGCATCGATCGCCTGACGGTCAAAGTCTTCCGCGTTCCGGTCTTCCAGCAGCCTTCCGGCAGCAGCAAGAGCCACTTCCACCATCTCTTTCTGCATATCCTGGTACATACTGGCACGTTCCGCTTCGATCTGCTCATGCGCCTTTCTGCGGGCTGCATCCGCTTCACTGTGCGCCTGGGCCAGAATCGCAGACTTCTCATCCTTCGCCTGCTTCACAGCAGCCGAAACGATGGTCTCTGCCTTGTCCGAAGCTTCGCTCAGCTGTTCCATCGCCTTAACACGATCGCTTTCCGCAGCCGCTCTGGCTTCCTCGCCGGCCGTCAGGTCCTCCTGCATCTTCACCGACCTCTGCGCCAGCCACGCTTTGACAGAATCCCACAGGAAATGACGGGCAATCAGAAACAGCACCAGTGTACTGAGCAGCTGCACTGACATCGTTACGATATTCGGCACCAATTGATTGTAAACATCTACATCAATCATTGCATGCCTCCGGATCAGTACACAAAGATCAGAATAATGGCAATCAGCAGACCATAGATCGCCGCTGTTTCAGACAGCGCAATACCCAGAATCATGTTTGAACGCAGCTGCGGCAGCATCTCAGGGTTCCGCCCCATTGCCTCAATGGCACGGCCGGCCGCAATACCTTCACCGACACCGGTACCCATACCGGCACATACGGCAATACCCGCACCGATTGCAATCAAACCTTTAGTGATATCCATACAAAAGCCCTCCTATTTTGCTTTTTTCAGCTCATCAGGGATTTCCACCCCAACGAATACCATGGTCAACGTAACAAATACCAGCGTTTGGATAAACCCGGCAAACACATCAAAGTACGCATGCAGCAGAGGCGCAAAGACCGGTCCCAGGAAATTGAAGACCGGACCGCCCTGCCCCAGCAGCTGCGCAATGCCGTTGGAAGCCGCCTGTGCCCCGGCATAGACCAGGGACATCATGATTCCACCGCAGAGAATGTTTCCGAACAAACGCAAAGACATCGAAATGATCGATGAAAACTTGCTCAGGATGTTGATCGGCAGAAGCACAGGAATCGGTTCCAGGAAACTGTGGAACCACGCCTTGGCCCCGCTGTACTTGAACGAAGCCACCTGGGTGATGACCCAGGTAATGATCGCCAGCGTCAGCGTAACACTCAGGTTGGCTGTCGGCGATGACACCCCGAACAGACTGATGACATTAGAGAGAAAGATGTAGACCGAAAGCGCAAGAATATACGGTGTAAACATCTCTGCGTGCTTCGGCCCGACGTTCTCGATCACCGTCTGATGGACCTTCTGTACACCCAGGAGCACCGGTACAATAATACCCTTCGGCTGTGCCAAAGGATCCGTCCTGCGGATCTTCAGCCCCAGCAGGATCATCGCAACCGCAATCAGCACCGTAACGAACACAATACGGAATACATCTGCCTGCAGCTCAATGTTCATTCGCATCACCCTTTCCACTGAACAGCAGCTCCGCTACCGCTGTAATCTTGATCAGACCCAGCCCCAGCGCAGCTGCGAAGATGTTGAACCAGTCCGGCAGCTTTGCCGCAAGAATCAGCACAGCCGCCATAATCGCATAGTCCACCAGAAACCCTGAATACACCTGGATCCGCCCGGCTTCCTGCCGCTGGATCAATGTATCGCACATCAGCTCGATCTTTTTATAGATGAGCAGGGACGCAGCCGCCCCGAGCCCGAATCCCAGACCGTAGGTCCGTTTGATCAGACCGCTGCACAGCCCGATCACCAGCAGGATCCGGTAGATTTTCCAGGAACGTTCTGTCATCCTCGTCTCCGGTGCTATGTATCCAATATATTATAGCGTATTCCCCCTGACAATGCACCGCAGAGGTGCAGTCCAGGCCGGAACAGTATTATTCACTTTCCTCAATCAGTCCCAGCAGATCCAGGATCCGGTTCAGATCGGCCGTATCCTGGTAGCTGACCGTAAAGGACTTCGTACCGACTTCGACCTTGGTGCCGAGCCTGTCCTGCATCCGGTTCTCCAGATCCCGGATCCAGGGATCCTTCTGCACTTCCCGCTTCTTCCGTTTGTCCGGATCCTTGAGCAGTGTCTTGATGTACTTCTCGACTTCCCGCACAGACATCTTTTTCTTCAGGATGTACCGTGCAGCCTCCACCATGGCATCTTCATCCTCCAGCGCCAGCAGCGGACGTACATGGCCGGTGGTGAGCTTCTTCGCAGTCACCAGATCCCGCACTTCCTGCGGCAGCTTCAGCAGACGCATCATGTTGGCGCAGTGCTCCCTGGACTTGCCTACCCGCTCCGCCAGCTTCTCCTGGGTGTAGCCGAGCCGCTTGACCAGGGATTCATACGCAGCGGCTTCCTCCAGCGGATTCAGATCTTCACGCTGAACGTTCTCCAGAATGGAAATCTCCATCATTTCCTCTTCGGAGAAATCCACTTCAATGCAGGGCACCGTGCTCAGCCCGGCAATCTTCGCAGCCCGCAGACGGCGCTCACCGGTGATCAGTTCATAGTCCTTGACGCTCTTCCGTACGAGCAGCGGGGTAAAGATCCCGTGCAGCCGTATGGAATCCGCCAGTTCATTCAGTGCCTTCGGATCAAACTCTTTTCTGGGCTGGTAAGGATTGGGACGGATTTCGCTGATCTTCAGCTCGATCTGCCTTCTGCCCGGAAGATCGGAGGTATTGTTCTGTATATCATCGAGGAACTGTTCTACATTCGATCCGAAGATCGAATCCAGCCCTCTTCCGAGTGCCTTCTTTCTCTCTGCCATCAACGGTTCCTCCCTTCATTCTGTGTGATGACTTCCTTCACCAGCGCGGCATAGCCCTTTGCGCCTTCTGAACGGGTATCATACTCAAAGATCGATTCTTCCCGGCTGGGTGCTTCCGCCAGACGTACATTCCGGGGAATATAGCTGCGGTACACCTTCTCCTTGAAGTATTTGCGCACTTCCTGCTGCACTTCGATGGACAGCCTGGTACGCACGTCGAACATCGTAAGCAGCACCCCTTCGATCGACAGCGCCGGATTCCACAGCTTCTGCACCAGCCGGATGGAGCTCAGCAGCTGGGTAACACCCTCCAGCGCAAAGTACTCGCACTGCACCGGAATCATAACGGAATCCGCGGCGGTGAGGGCATTGGTATTGAGCAGGCCCAGATCCGGCGGGCAATCAATGATGATGTAATCGTACTCATCCCGCACTTCATCCAGCTTGGCCTTGAGCAGGTGCTCCCTGCCGATCCGGTATTCATTGGATGCCAGATCAACGTTGGCACCGTACAGGTCCACCGTAGCCGGGAGAAGATCCACAGGCGGCATATCCAGACGGATCCGGTTGTCCCGCACGGAATCGTCGCCTACCAGCACTTCATAGGTCGTCCGGCTGCGGTCGAATCCCACGCGGTTTCCACCGATGCCGTGGGTTGCGTTTCCCTGGGGGTCCAGATCCACCAGAAGCACTTTCTTGCCGGCATAGCCCAGGCCTGCGCTCAGATTGATGCTGGTAGTGGTCTTGCCTACACCGCCCTTCTGGTTCGCTACTGCAATGATTTTTCCCATAGTACCCCCTTATGATTTCGGAAAGCGGATAATCACCCGGACATCTTCGTCCGTTTCTTCCGTTTCCGACAGTACATCGATTCCGATCTGTTTGATCCGTCTGACACACTCATGCACTGTATTCAGACCGATCTGGATGTTCCTGGTAAACCCCTTGGAACGGTTCCTGCGCCTCTTCCGGCCGCTGACCAGCCGCTCTACGTAGGCATCCGTCTGCCGCACCGTCAGCTTCTTTTCGGTAACATAGCGGTACGCGTCCATTCTCTTTTCTTCCGGTACACTGAGCAGCGCCCTCGCGTGCCGCTCCGAAATGGTTTTATTGATGACCGCTTCCTGGATGGTCAGCGGCAGATTCAGCAGCCGGATCTTGTTCGCAATGCCGGACTGGCTCTTGCCCAGCCTGGCTGCCAGCTCCTCCTGCGTCAGCGATGCCTGCCGCATCAAGTGCACATAGGAGCGGGCTTCCTCCACCGCTGTAAGGTCCTCGCGCTGGATGTTCTCGATCAATGCCATGCCGGCGGCTTCGTCCTCGCCCGGTGACAGTACATAGCAGGGAATCGTTTCGTATCCTGCCCGCTGGCAGGCCCGGAAACGCCGTTCACCGGCAATGATTTCATAGCCGTCCTCTACTTTGCGTACGGTGATCGGCTGGATCAGACCATTCTCCTTGATGGAAGCCGTCAGTTCCTCCATCGCCTGCTCATCAAAGCTGATCCGTGGCTGGTAGCGGGAAGGCCGGACACTGTGGATATCCACCTGCAGGATTTCTCCTGTATTGTCCTTGCTCAACATGTCAAATATACTGCGTTTCATAAACCCTCCTCATGCCAGCGGGTGCTTGTGTATCTGCCCGTAGTTCCGGGGATACTTCTTCGGCGTATTCCTGGTTTTCCTGCACCGGATCAGGACTCTCTTCCCGGCGCTTGGTAGCTCCAGTTCCTTTGCCTCCGGTGCCGCACAGCCCAGCAGTTCCAGCGCGTGTGCCGCTGCCCGTGCTTCCTCTGCACCGTGGCTGCCCTTCATCGGAACGAACACGCCTCCCGGCTTCACCAGCGGGACACAGAGCTCGCTCAGCACCGGCAGTGCGGCCACCGCCCGTGCTGTCACAACGTCGTAGGTTTCCCGGTATTCCTTTGCGTGGTCTTCCGCCCGGTCGTTGTACACCGTTACGTTGTGCAGACCGAGTTCCTGGGCTGCTGCACGCAGGAACGTACAGCGCTTGGCCATGGGATCGATCAGGCACAGTTCCGCGTCCGGCAGGACAATCGCGAGGACCAGGCCGGGAAAGCCTGCCCCGCTGCCCACATCAGCGATTCTGCCCTGGATTCCCTCCAGGCAGAGCAGGCTCAGACTGTCCAGGAAATGCTTTTCATAGATCTCTTCCGGATCCGTGATTGCCGTCAGGTTCATCCGTTCGTTCCACGACAGCAGGATTTCCGTATATTTCCGGAACCGCGCGCACATTTCCTCTGTAAGGTCAATGCCGTATGTCTTCGCTGCCTGTACAAACTCTTTCTCGTTCATCATTCTGCCTCTTCTGTCCTGTGTGCGTGAAGGATCAGCTCCGCGGTTTCCAGCTTGACTGCGCTGCGGACGTCCTCACTGCAGCGGAACAGCGATCCATAGCGGAACAGAGCCCAGCCTGCACAGCCGTGTTCTTCCGCAGTGCTGATCTGCCGGACCAGGATATCGTGGTTCTGCAGCCATTCTTCTGCGCCGTCCTGGGCATAGATGTCCCGCGTGCCTGCCTTGTAGGCCGCAAGCCCCGGCATCAGCGGCACATCGCCCGCAATGGCCTGCCACTGTTCAAGTGTTTCTGTAAACGGCTTCAGCGGATGTTCAAAGCCCCAGTAGATCTGCGGCGCCAGATAATCGACCGTACCTGCCTGCACCCAGTGCGCCGGATCGGCATAGTACGTTTCCGATGTCAGTTCGTAGTTGCCTGCGGTAGAGATGCCGAAGCGCACACCCTTCTTCGCGCACAGGGCATGCAGGTCCTCTACCAGGGTGTCCACCGATGCCTTGCGGAACGCAGACACATCGTCATACTCCGACTGGTGCCCGAATGCATACGCATCGAATCGGCGGTCTGTCCCGTCCGGGTAGAAATAATCATCCAGGTGTACGCCGTCCACCGCATAGTTGTCCAGGATTTCCTGTACGACGGAACAGACCAGTTCCCTTACTTCCGGATATCCGGGATTCAGATACCAGCGGCCGTTCACCTGCCGCACTCTTTCGTTGTTCTCCGCCAGCCACCGGGAAACGGTATCGTTTATTTCCCGGGAATTAACCTCGTCCACGGTGAGGGAACGGAGCGGGTCCACCCAGGCTTCCACCTGGATTCCGGCACCGTGGGCTCTATCTATGAAGATGGCCAGCGGGTCATAATC
>JAEEYJ010000135.1 GCA_016291725.1 Solobacterium sp. | reverse complement strand
GCGAAGTAGCGTATGATGATCACCAGGCAGACACCGACCCAGATGCCTACGGCACCGTGCCCGTGCTTCATGAATTCGAAGCATACGAATGCACCGGCAGCCGCAGCTGTAGCGTAGATATCCTCCGTGAAGATATAGGGCTTGCGGTTGGCGAAGATATCCCTCAGCAATCCCCCACCGCATCCCGTCAGCGCACCGCAGAAGACGCACAGGAAGCCCAGTTCACTGCCGTACACATTGAATGCATGCCTGACACCGATGACGGCGAAGATGCCCAGTCCCAGTGTATCTGCCCAGAACAGTACCCGCCGGTAGATCCGGCTCTGGCGGAAGGATTCATTCTTCCGGTTGAAGTACCAGGCGATGCCGAAGACAGCCAGGGCGGTAAGGAATGCCAGGAACACATCCGTCGGATCCTGGAAGGCTCTGGGAGGAATGTGCCCCAGAAGTATGTCGCGGATCATACCACCGCCTGTCGCTGTACAGCACGCAAGAATAATGACGCCCAGCAGGTCGAATTCGATCTGCAGGGCAACCATGGCGCCGGAGATCGCAAATGCAATGGCACCGATCAGATCCAGTATTGTTACAAGATTGTCCATGTTCTGCCTTTCCGTTGTGTTGAACCTTATTTATTCTCGCACAAAAGCCTCAGAAGCGCCAGCCGGACTGTGCTATCATTAAGGCTATGAAAAAGATAGCGCTTCTGATAGCTGTACTGTTCCTTTGCGCCTGTTCCGGAAAAGAGGTCCTGCCCAAAGGCGATCCCCGCACCATCGTGATTTCCGATGCCGAGAAGATCCTCGACCCCTTCCTCAATGACGGACAGCGCCTGCCGGATACTCTGCGTGACGGTGTGAATGTCACCTGGAAGGTTGTAGAGGGGCATGCAGTGATCGAAGACGGTGTGATACACAAGACGGAAGACGCGGCTGAGTACGAGCCGGTTGTCCTGCAGTCCACAGTGGGCGAGGCTGTTGAGACCCATGATCATCTGATCCTGCTGGACCCCTACGTTGCCTATGTCATCACCTACTTCGGCAGCGATGAAGAGACCATGCGCATGATGTACACGTATGACGGACAGTACTGGTTCAAGTTCAACAATGACCAGACCATCGTCAGCGCATCCATCGGTACCCGCAGGCTGCGCGATCCTTCGCTGATCCGGAAAACGGACGGTACCTTCTGGCTGGTAGCCACACAAGGATATGATACCGATTCCATCTATGTATTCGATTCCCCGGATCTGGTCACCTACACCAACGAACGCCTGCTCCGGGTGAACCGGTCCGGCTATCATACTGAAATGAGCGGCCGTCAGGCCTGGGCGCCGGAAGGCTTCTACAACCGGATCGATGATCAGTACATTGTCACCTTCTCCAGTGTTGCGGACCATGGCATGTTCTATGTCACGACGCATGATATGAATACCTGCAGCTATCCGAAGCGCCTGCTGGATACTGGCTTCGATGTCATTGACGGCACTTTGGTCAAGACCGGTCTGAACTGGACGGTCTATCTGAAGGACGAACGGCAGCCTATGGAGGAATACTCCCGGCTGTTCCGCGGCCACGGAGACAGCTGGAACCACTTTACGGAATTCGAGGAGCACTTCGGCAACTATCAGTCGGAAGGCCCCAGCGCCATGAAGAAGCTGGACGGCGAGGGCTGGTATCTGATCTACGACGACTATACCCGCAAACAGATGCAGATTCTGTACACCGATGATATCGAACACGGGGAATTCCGTCTGATCCCCTTCTGGGACAGTATGATCCCTGCTGTGGAGCCTGCCCACGGATCTGCCCTGGCCGTTACCTGGAAAGAACTGGAACGGCTGATGAACGCCTACGAACACTGAAAAGAGCCCCTGAGGGCTCTTTCTTCATTTCAGAAACTGTCTGACGGTATCCACGGATACACCGGGACGGATCTTCCGGATCTGCCGGATCATCCGCTGCAGGGATTCCTCCGGAGAACGCTTGTAGGCCTTTTCAATGTACTTCCTGCCGAAGATTTCCTCCGGAGTTGTGTACTGGGCGATGCCCCAGCCGTAGAATTCACCTTTCCGGTCAACGGCGTAGACGAAGTTCTTTACGGTAATGTAGGTCTCCATCTGGAGCCTTGTGATGACCGTATCATAGCCTTTCCGCCCGTTTCTGCCGTAGCCGAGCATCGGCTTGATCTCCGTTGTGGTAAGCACGTGGTAATCATTCAGAAGATCTACGATCTCCTTGTCCTTCTCCGGCACCCTGCCTTCATCGCACAGGGAATCGAAGTCATAGCCGTCGCGCCGGTAGTTGAGCAGGTCCGCAAACCACTTTTTACTGACGAATCCGGCTTTCTTCCCGAAGAACTTGCCGTAGGCGCATCTGCCTTTGACAGCGATCCTGCCCTTCCATTCCCACGGGCCTTCTTCCTCTGTAAACCACAGTTTTGGATCTACCTGCTCCTTAATGGAAAACCCTTCGATCTCATTTTCAAAGAACGGGACAAAGCCCCATTCTTCGATCAGATTCTCCAGATCTTCCTGTGTCCGGATCATGATTCAAACCGTGCTGCGCACTCCTCCAGCAGACTGCGGATTTCAAGGTGCTGCGGGCAGACACCCTCGCACAGACCGCACTTGATGCATTCCGACGCCTTTGCGTGTTCGCCGGACGTCGCGCGTTCATAGGACTTGGCTGCCTGTTCCGTCTGATTGTAGACCGTTACCCGGTTGGAAGCCGCGAAGATGTCCGGAATGTTGATCTTCATCGGACAGCCGGCAATGCAGTACTTGCATGCCGTGCACGGAATCTGCGGGATCGCAGCCAAAGCATCCTGCGCCCGGCGGATCACTTCCTGCTCTGCTTCATCAAGCGGTTTGAAATCCTTCATGAAGGACAGATTGTCCTCCATCTGGGCAATGTTCGACATACCGGAGAGGACAACCATGACACCCGGCAGGCTTGCGCAGTAGCGGATCGCCCACGAAGCTACGGAAGCGTCCGGATCCGCAGCCTTGAACTCATCGACGACAGCCTGCG
>JAEEYJ010000134.1 GCA_016291725.1 Solobacterium sp. | reverse complement strand
GCTGGAAGTTACGGTATCCCTGTATCTGCCGCGTCTGGAAACAGCGACGGATGAGTGGATCGGTGTGAACTACTTCAAACTGGAGAACTACATTGATGATCTGAATACCAGAGGCGCAAGGATCCAGGCCGGTGAGTACGGAGCGTACGCTACCCGTGTATACAGTGATTACCCGAAGGATGCGATTGTGGCAATCCATTGCGACAATACCAACCAGGGCATTGCCAAGGACGGCTGTGAGCGTCCGCTGAATCTGGATGCCAGGATCAGCTACCAGGTGTCATTGGGACCGAGACCGACAAGTACGCCCAAGCCGGCACCGAAGGATGTTGTGCTTTCCGGAAGCGATGCGGACAGCCTGAGCGCTGCCCAGAGCTTTTGCAATGCCAACGGACTCAGCTGCACGTACACTGAAGACAGTTCGGTAGCGAATGTGGAAATCACGGTAAACGGTACAACCGTTGCGACAGGAGACAATACGCAGCTGATGATCAAGTCATCGGACCAGGTCACTGTCAGGTACAACGCGAATCCTTCTTCCGGAGAATCGGAGGAAGGAGGATCCGGCAGCGAGGGAGGATCCGAAGGAGGAGACTCCGGTGAAGGTTCCGGAGAATAAACAAGGAGGCAAGGAATGAACGCATTCAAAAGAGCCTGGAAATATATAACAAGAAAGCCGACAAAGACGGTACTGCTGATCATTACATTCTTCCTGATCGGCAATCTGGTCATTCTGGGGCTGGGTGTATCGCAGGCGGCGGACAATGCCAAGGTCCTGACAAGGCAGCGTATGCGGGCTGCCGTGAGCTATGAAGTGGACTACGATGCTTTCTGGCGCTATGCAGATTCGCTGGAGGACGCGGATGAGCAGGAAGCCGCTTACCGGAACTATCCCCGGCTGGACAAGGAAACCGCGCTGAGAATCGCCCGGGATGAGCATGTCAAGGCCATGAACTACCTCACGAATACAACAGCGTACGCACGTGATTTCGACTACGTAAAGCTCAACAATGACTACGAAGAGAACAATCACGGCGGCTCCATCATCATGGAAGACGGTACCGAAATGGAATATGTAGAGCCGACCATGATGCTGTATGCCAACGGTACGGACAATATGATCGAACTGGTGGAAGGTACATTTACCGTGACGTCCGGCAGATACTTCAACCAGAATGATCTGGACAATGCCAGCAAGGTTGTACTGATTACCGAACAGCTTGCGGAACAGAATGGTCTGAAGGTCGGCGATACCATTACGGTATCCGTGCTGGATACGTGGGCGAAAGAGTGGCTGGATCCGATTGGACGCACCGTGGAGGAGTTTGATCTTCAGCTGGAGATCATCGGCATCTATCAGAACCTGAACGAGGCGGATCCCAACTCGGACTACTACCGCTGGATGTCACCGTATGAAAACCCCCAGAATATTCTGCTCATCCCGCTGAGCACATTCACGGAAAACCAGCAGGATATCACACGGCTGCAGTTTGAGTACTACAGTTCACAGTATCCGGAGGCTTATGCAGACGCGGATCTGGAACAGCAGCTGCAAAGCCTGGAAACCCCGAACCGGGTGGTCTATCTGCTGGATGATCCACTGTATGTCGATGATTTCGTAGAGGATCATACCGATGATCTCTCAGACTATACCAGGCTGAATGCCAACAATGAACAGTTCAAGAAGATGGCCAGACCGCTGGACACCATGAGCTTCTTCGCCAACTTCGTAGTCTGGATCGTGATCATCAACGCAGTGGTCATCATCACGCTCATTACCGCGCTGACATTGAAAACGCGGGAGTACGAGATCGGTGTGCTGATGAGCATCGGTGTGTCCAAGGTGAAGGTCGTACTGCAGCTGTTCTATGAACTGATCCTGATCGCGCTGGTCGGCTTTACGCTGGCTGTGCTCAGCGGATCGCTGATCGCCGGAAAGGTCGGAGATGCTGTCCTTTCCTACCAGACCGAATCGGATGCCCAGTACGAAGAGGCCAACAACGGCGGCTATTACTACTACGGTGATACCAACTACTTTACGGAAGTCACCCAGGAAGAGCTCCTGTCGGAGTATGAAGTGCGGGTATCCCCGAAGCTGATCGGGGAAATCTATATCCTCGGTGCGGCAGTGGTCCTGATCGCAATCCTGATTCCTTCCTATATGATCATGCGGCTGAACCCGAAACAGATCCTGCTGGAGCAGAATTAGGAGGAACCATGGATACCATACTGAAACTGGAGAATATCAATTACGGCTACATCGACGGTGGATACCGGAGGGATATCCTGAAGGACCTGAGCTATGAATTCGAAAGAGGCACATTCTATACCATTCTGGGTCCTTCCGGATCCGGCAAGACGACGCTTCTGAGCATTATGGCCGGTCTGGACAAGCAGGAATCCGGCAAGCTGTACTACGATGGACAGGATATCGATGAAATCGGTCTGTACGAATACCGCCGCAACAAGACCGGTGTTGTCTTCCAGTCCTACAATCTGATCAATTACCTGACCGGCATGGAGAACATCCTGCTGGCAATGACGGAAACAGACAATTCTCTGCCGGAAAACCACAAGGAACTGGCCTATGCCCTGCTGGATATGGTAGGCATCGTAAATACCAAGGCGGACAGACTGATCAACAGACTGTCCGGCGGTGAGCAGCAGCGCATCGCAATCGCCAGAGCGATTGCCGGAAATGTAGACCTGATCTTTGCGGATGAGCCGACAGGAAACCTGGATACGGAAACAGAACAGGAGATCATCAGACTGTTCCAGATGCTTGCGGAGAAATACGGAAAGACGATCATTGTCGTGACCCATTCCGATGAAGTATCCAAGCTGAGCGACAGAAGGATCATGCTGAAGAACGGAAAACTGCATGATCTGAAATAGGAGGCCATGAATGAAAAGATGGATTGCAGCATTGAGCGCACTGATGGTGCTCACGGCCTGCTCCGCCAAGGATGGAGGCAGTGACAATGCGTACTATTACACCTCGGAAGGCATCGCTGATGCAGGCAATGCAGCGTACGACGAGTATGAATCACCGGCAATGCAGGCAGAGGAGTACAAAAGAGATGAGGAGAGCGGTGCGGAGAGCGCTCTGACCGGTGAAAAGCTGGTCTACACAGGCAGGCTGGACATTGAAACGCTGGACTACGAGGAAACCCTCAAGAACATCAGAACGTGGATCAGCCAGTACGGTGTCATGATCGAGAACGAGAACGCCTATGACTATGACAACAGCTGGCGCGGCTACAGCAGCCGGGGAACCCGTTCCCTGTCCATGACACTGCGGGTGCCTTCCGATAGTTTCTACCCGTTCATCAATGACATGCAGGGAACAGGAAAGGTGACCAGCCTGAGCACAAACATTGAAAACATCACCAAGCGCTACAGCTCCGTCAGTACGGAGATCGAAAGCCTGGAGATCCAGCAGAAAAGGCTGCTGCAGATGCTGGAGAGCGCACAGACCGTAGAGGATATGATCACGGTGGAACGCCGTCTGAGTGAAGTGGAATCTTCCCTCAAGCAGTACCGGAATATGCTCAGTGATATGGACACGGACATCCAGTACTCCACGGTGTACCTCAACGTACGCGAAGTCATGGTATATACCGAAACAAACAATGATCTGTATACCGGAAACTTCGGGCAGCGGTTCATCTCGACCCTGCAGTGGACAGGAACGTTCTTTGTCTGGCTGGTCCAGCAGTTCATTCTGACAGTGATCCGGCTGATTCCGGTGGCGGCTGTTGCGGCTCCGGTGCTGTGGGGGCTGAAGAAGCTGCTTGACTGGCTGAAGAAGCGCAGAGCAGCCAGAAAGGCCGCAAAAGCGGAAAAGATCATGTAAAAGGGTGCGGGCAGAAATGCCTGCACCTTTACTGTGATATAATATGAATATGCGTGAGTCACATGAAAAGCAAACCACATCTGCACTGATTGTCGGCCTCCTGTTCATTGCGTTCTGTCCTGCGGGAATCATGGTATTCCTGTTCGACAATGAAATGCCGCATATCGTCAAGATGCTGTATGCGGTATACCTGCTTGCGCTGGGCATGGGGATGATCAAAGTGCTGCATGACAGGATCGAAGAGATCCGGAAGGGAGAAACAGATGATCTTGACAACTACTGAAACCATCAGCGGAACAGAACTGGAAATACTCGGACTCGTCAAAGGAAGCACGATCCAGACCGTGAACGCGATCAAGGATATCGGTGCCGGGCTGAAGACGCTTGTCGGCGGCGAACTGGTTAAGTACAACGACATGATGAATGATGCACGCGCTCTGGCGACAAAGCGTATGGTACAGGAAGCGGAAGACCTCGGTGCCGATGCCATCGTATGTGTACGATACGCATCGTCTTCGATCATGCAGAGCGCTGCGGAGGTCATGGCGTACGGAACAGCAGTAAGATTCAGATAGAAAAAACCGCAGGAATGCGGTTTTAAAAAACTCCCGGGAAGGGAGTTTACAGATTGCTGTGGATGAAGTCCAGAATGTCCTTGTATACAATATCGTGATCGTCTTCATTCAGGACTTCATGCATCATATTGTTGTAGGTAATGAATGTCAGATTGCTGTATCCGGCTTTTTCCAGGAAGCGGCGGGAATCCTCAAGCCCTTTTTCAAATCCGGTTACCGGGTCATCCTTGCCGTTGGCGGAAAGGATCGGCAGCAACGGATTGGATACGTGGAAGGCATCGGTACGGCGCATGGCTGTACTCATGGCGTACAGAGTGGCGAATCCTTTGTTGTCGAAGCGGGTCAGTTCTTCCTTGTCTTCGATGTTGCGCTTGATGTTGCCCTGGGAATAGGACAGCCATTTGGACAGATCGCTGTCCAGTCCGGACAGGGACGCGATGATTCTGCTGTGTCCGTGCTTGCCGCCGGAGAACAGGGAAATCAGTCCGCAGAGCCTGGCACCGAACGCACCGGCAGGGTTGGGGTTGGCGGTTCCTGTCAGGATCAGGCCTTTGATTTCATTGTCATGTTCTCTGAGATAGAGGCGGGCAATCATACTGCCCATGGAGTGGCCGAAGAGAAAGAGCTTCTTCCCGGGGTACTTCTCCTTGAATTTTACACTGACCTCCCACTGGTCCTCGACCATCTCGTTGTAGTCCCTCATGTACTCCTTCGGATGGTCTGCGGTGACGCTTCGGCCGTGTCCGCGCTGGTCGGCGATGACGACGGCGATGTTCTGCGACTGCAGGAACTCAGCGAACGGTGTATAGCGCTCTTTGTGCTCCCAGGCACCGTGGCAGATCTGGAAGAGGCAGTCGGGATCCGCAACGGGGAATTCAAGTACGGACAGAGGAAAACCGTCCCTCATATACTGTATGTACGCTGTCATAAGGTCTCCTTGTATATCTGTTTCTATAATAAACCAAGGTTGGCGTAGGATACATTGATTTATGATATAATGATTGCCTGAGAGGAGTGATGTGTCTTGTCTGGTTTAGGATTCAATTTCTTCGAGACCGTGAGGACGGTAACTGTAATGGTTCTGGATATTCTGATTATCTGGTTCGCGCTTTACAATGCCATCCGCATCGTTCGCTCCAACAACAGAACGATCCAGATCTTCAAGGGTATCCTCTTTCTTCTGATACTGGATTTCGCTTCCAAGCTTCTCGGACTGAAGACCGTAGAGTATTTTACGACGATCTTCATCAACTGGGGCCTTCTGGCATTCATCATTATTTTCCAGCCGGAAATCCGATCCATTCTGGAAAGGCTGGGAAAATCCAATATGTTTTCCCGCATAACCACACTGACGGGGAACGAGAAGGAAGAACTGGTCAGGATCATCACCAATACAGCAGTGAACCTGTCCCGGAACATGACCGGCGCGCTGATTACCATAGAACAGTCCCAGTCGCTGGATGATTATATTGCGACAGGAATCAAGCTGAATTCCAATGTGACGCAGGAACTGCTGACATCCATCTTTGTGACGACAACACCGCTTCATGATGGTGCGGTTATCATCCAGGGCGACAAGATCGCCTGTGCCAGTGCCTACTTCCCGCCGACCAATCTGGATCTGCCTTCCCGCTTCGGTGCGAGGCACCGTGCTGCTTTCGGCATTTCGGAAATCACCGATGCGGTGACAGTAATCGTATCCGAGGAAACCGGCCAGATCAGCACTACCCAGAACGGCAAGATGGAGCATCGGACGGAGAAAGAACTCTTTACGTATCTGACGAGAGTAATCTGCGGCGAAGAATCCGAAGTCAAGGAGAGCCGCAGTGCAGCAGCGGGACGTGATGTCCTGATCGCGGAGCAGGAGAAGCCGGAACGGGAAAAGCAGAATCTTTCGGAGACGATGGTGCTGCGCAAGCTCGCCCTCAAAAAGCAGGAGAATCCGGAGAAGATCCACACCGAGGAAATCGTAGCCAACGGTGTTGTACATACCGTTCCGAAGGAAGAAGAGCCTGAGATCCGCATCGAACAGCAGCCGCGTACGGAAAAGAAAAAGAGACGCGGTCTTCTGAGCGGTATGCGCTCCAGGCCGAAGAAGCCGGCAGTCAAGGAAGAGAAACGTTTCTCGGATGATACATCAGCCATCAAGATGCCGGTTCACAGCAAGGAAACAACGGTGCCGGACTATCCGCAGACGGAAACAACAGCCCGCTTCGAAGCGGAGCGTGAGGAACAGGCAAGAAGGGCAAGGGAGGCCTATCTGGCAGCCCAGGAAAAGGCAAAGCAGGAGACACAGCCTGAGCCTGAGGAAGCGGCCCAGCCTGCCAGGATGACGATGGAAGAGGTCCGGAAGGCGCGGGAAGCGTCCATCCGGCGCCTGGAGAACCGGGAGGAACCAGCAGAGCAGAAAGAAGCAGCGGTGCAGAAAGAGCCTGCAGTACAGAAGCCCGCAGAGCCGGCAAGCCTTTACGATACTTCCAAACTGGATGTATCCGCCATTGTCGGGCTGGATGAAGAACTGCAGAAGACACTGAACATGGTCGATGAACTCTCCGGCCGTGAGACAGGAGGTGATCGCTGATGAGTGAAAACCGCAGAAAGGAAAGCACCCAGGAAAAGAGCGCGCCCGATATCCGGGAACAGTACTCTGCAGCACCGCAGGCCTATGAACATATCAGTGAATCGATGATCCGCATCATCCGTTCCCTGTCGTCCTTCATTGACCGGACACTGTTCAATCCCCGCTATACCAGAATCGTAGCTCTGATACTGGCCATCATTCTGTATATCTCTGTTAATCTGACCAATGGGACGAAGATCTCCACGATGAATTACAGCCGGGATATGGCAGGAGTGTCCGTCAGTGCCAAATACAATTCAGATACATTTGAACTGAGCGGTCTGCCGGAAACAGCGACAGTGCGCATCAGCGGTGACGCCGCTGCCGTCACTGCGGCCTACAATTCCCGCGGCATCGTACTTGCGGATCTGGAAGGCCTGACGGAAGGCCAGCATGAAGTGCGGCTGACGACGGAAGGCTTCGGCGACAGTGTGGACATCATGGTGGATCCTTCGGTCGCCTACATCACACTGAAGAAGAAGACAACCCGCCAGTTTGATCTGTCCTATGATTTCATCAATCTGGACCGGATCAACAGCATCTACAGTGTAGGAACACCGATATTCGATTATTCCCGTGTCAACGTACGGGCTTCCAAGGATACCCTGGATTCCATCGCTTTCGTCAAGGCACTGATCGATGTCGGCGACCAGTCCGCTACCTTTGAGCAGGATGCGCACCTGATCGCTTACAACTCATCCGGCCAGCCGGTAAACGCGGATATCGTCCCCAGTACGATCCATGTGACCGTGCCGGTGACTTCACCGAACAAGACCGTTGCGATTGAAGTGGAAGTCAGCGGTGAAGTGCCGAACGGCATGGCTATCGATTCCATTACGATGGACCAGCATACGGTAACCATCTACGGTCCGGAGAGTGTGATCGGCCAGATTGACAAGGTCATTGTCTCGCTGAACGCATCCACGATCACCAAGGATTCCACACTGCTCAGGCCGATTACACTCCCTTCGGGCGTGAACTCTTCCAATATCAACCAGATTACGATCAACGTAACGCTGGCGGAAGGGGAGAGCCGGGTCATTGACGGTGTCAAGATCAACTACAGGAACAATACGAACAATTACAAAGCGTCCCAGCCGGACAACAAGACGACGACAAGCGTAATGGTATTCGGCTCGGCCGCCAACATTGCGGACATAACTGCGGATGATATCTATGTCTACGTGGATATGAGCGAAGCGAAGCCCGGCCTGATGGAGTTCCCGCTGCTGATCGAGCAGCCTTCCTCAGGACTGGTGAAGTATACCCTGATGGACGCGACCTATACATTGAATGTACTGGGTGAGTCCAACAGTGACGAAGACGCAGACAGCGGAACGGGAGTGAACAATGGGTAGATATTTCGGAACAGATGGTATCAGAGGACAGGCAAATACCGGACTGAACGCAGAGACAGCGTTCAGAATCGGCAGATACCTCGGCTGGTATTTCAGTGAGAACGGCAGAAGCAGGATTGTTATAGGCAAGGATACGCGGATTTCCAGCGATATGCTTGAGCATGCGCTTGCGGCAGGCATTGCGGCAGAGGGCTGTGACGCGTACCTGATCGGTGTCTGCCCGACACCGACGGTGTCCTATATCGTGCGTACGCATGATTTTGCCTGCGGTGTGATGGTCAGCGCCAGCCACAATCCTTTCTATGACAACGGCATCAAGATCTTCTCCAACGATGGCTTGAAGATGCGTGCAGAGGTTGAGGATCTGATCGAGGATTATATTGACGGTCTGACGGATCTTCCGTACCGTACGATGGAAAACATCGGCAAGGTCATCGATTATGAGCGCGGCCTGGAGGACTACATTGACTGGATCACACATGAATTCCCGGTGGACCTGAAGGGGATGAAGCTGGTGGCAGATACCGCCAACGGATCCAGTACCGTGACAGCAGAGCGAGTGCTGGAGGCACTGGGCGCGGAAGTAACCATGCTCAACAACCAGCCCAACGGCATCAATATCAATGTAAAGTGCGGCTCCACTCATCCGGAAGAAATGCAGGAAGCTGTCCGGGAAGGGGAGTATGATCTCGGTCTGGCATTCGACGGTGACGCAGACCGGATGATCATGGCTGCCCCGGACGGAGAACTCCTCACGGGAGACCATGTCCTGTACATCACCGGCAAGTACTTCCGTGACCGCGGGGAACTGAAGAACGATACTGTCGTTACGACGGTCATGGCGAACCTGGGTCTGTTCAAGGCGATGGAACGGGAAGGCATCCGGGTTGTGTCCACAAAGGTCGGCGATAAGTACGTGTATGAGCAGATGGTCAAGGAAGATGATATCGTGGGCGGTGAGCAGTCAGGCCACATCATTTTCAAGGAACACGAAGCGACCGGTGACGGACTGGTCACCGCACTGATGTTCCTGACGATCATGAAGGATACCGGCAGGAGCGCTCTGGAGCTTAGGGAAGGCCTGAAGATCTATCCGCAGCTTCTTGTCAACGTACGTGTACGGGACAAGGAAGAAGCGATGAATGATCCTGAGGTCAAAGCAGCGATCGATGAGGTCAACGAACACCTTGCCGGGAACGGGCGCCTGCTGGTCAGACCGAGCGGTACAGAGCCGCTGGTGCGCGTCATGGCAGAAGCGGAAACAGACGAGATCTGTGCAGAAGAAGTCGGCATTGTAGCGGATATTGTCCGCGCAAAGTTCGGCGTATAGCAGTAAAGCTGCGGCAGCTGCCGCGGCTTTTATTTTCCCCCGGAATGTGGTAATACATTAATAGGGGAAGCGGCACTGTGCCGCACAGGAGAGACACTATGACATACAAAGTGATTACGATCAGCCGTGAGTTCGGCAGTGCAGGAAGAACCATCGGACGCCAGCTGGCGGATGAACTCGGCATCAAGTGCTATGACAGGGAGATCATCGGTGAAGTCGCTGAACGCAGCGGACTTGCGGAATCCTATATTGAAAGCAAGGGAGAAGACAGCTCCCAGGGCAGATTCTCCTCCATGCTGGGCAGAGGCTACTACCCGGGCATGACGAACGAAGACCAGATCTGGCAGATCCAGAGCGGCATCATCAAGGAACTGGCGGACAAGGAGAGCTGCGTCATCGTCGGCCGCTGCGCAGACTATATTCTCAAGGACAGGGATGATGTACTGAAAGTATTCGTCCATGCGGACATTGAGAAGAGAGCCAAGCGGATCGTGGAGGTCTACGGTGAAACAGCGGAGAAGCCGCTGAAGCGTCTGAAGGACAAGGACAAGCAGCGCCGGGCCTACTACCAGATCTATACAGAGATTGAATGGGGAGACGCAAGGAACTACGAAGTCTGCCTCGACAGCGGAGAGCTGGGCATTGACACCTGTGTACAGATCCTGAAGTCGATCGTAGAAAGAACAGAGTAAAACAAAGGAACTGCACCTGAACGGTGCAGTTTTTTAATGCACAATAATGAAAGCCCTATCATTGTAAACAAACAGACAAGCAAATCATTGTTTTCAGCAAATTTTCATAATTCATGTACGTATATACAAAAAAAGAATACATTTGCGGTGAAATTTTGGTGAAAACTAATATAATAAGTACATTAGCGAAAAGCGGTCTTTTGACGTTTTCCGCTAAGGGAGGAGAAAGAAATGAAAAAAGGATTCAAAACAGCTTTGAGTTCACTTCTCGCTGTCGCGGTTCTCGCTGGTTGCTCCGGCGGAAACGATGGCGGCAATGAGGGTGGCGAAGAGACTCCTGTTGCCGGCGATCAGATTCTGAAGTTCGGTACAAGCGGATTCGAGGGAGTCTTCAACCCGATTCTGTCTGACAACGTGTATGACAGCTACATCACAGCGCTGATCTTCGACGGCCTGGTAGATGTTGACGGTACAGGTGAGTACGTCCCTGAGCTGGCTACATGGGAGCTGGACGAAGAGACAAAGACAGTCTACACATTCACACTGCGTGACGGCCTGACATTCTCTGACGGCACACCGCTGACAGCGAATGACGTTGCCTACACCTACAACACAATCAAGGAAGCAGACTATGCCGGTCCTCGTACCGCTGTCGGTGCTGCAATTGCGGACATCAATGTCATCGATGACAAGACCATTGCCTTCACAATGACAGACCCGTCCCCTGCAAACCTGCAGAACTTCACATACGGTATCCTGAGCGAGGCTTACTATGCTCATGACAGTTTCGAAGCACTCAGCGCTCTGAACGACAAGCCGATGGGCTGCGGTCAGTTCACACTGAAGGGCTGGGCTCCGAAGCAGTATATAAGTGTTGTACCGAACCCGGATTACTGGGATACAGACAACATTCCTGCAATCGAAGAGTTCCAGATGCTGGAAGTTTCCGAGGATACACTGCTCGGCGCTATGCAGAACGGTCAGATCGACTTCTGCCAGCCGGCTGCTAAGCTGGAGAACGTTGAGGGTATTGAGGCTCTGCCGAATGCTCACCTGATCAGCTACCTGGCCAACGGCTACACATTCATGTGCTTCAACACAACACGTCCGACACTCGAGCAGATCGAAGTACGTCAGGCTCTGCTGTATGCGCTTGACCGCAGAAGCTTCCTGATGAACGAGTACGGTTCCCTGGATCTGGTTGCTCTGGGCATGGCTCCGATCTCCAAGACAAGCTGGGCTTATCCTGGTGACGATGAGCTGAACGCTTATGAGTATGACCTGGACAAGGCTAACCAGATGCTGGATGAGGCTGGCTGGGATCAGAGAGATACAGACGGTGTCCGTATGAAGGACGGTGTCCGTATGGATCTGCACTGGCTGGTTTACACAGAGGCTTCCTGGCCGGGAACACTGAGCTCCATGGCATATGACTCCTGGAAGCAGATCGGCGTCAACCTGGTCGTTGACATGATGGACTTCAACACGGTTGCCCATGAGACAATGGACGCAAAGCCGGGTGAGAAGAACTTCGACATCTACACAATGGGCTTCTCTCTGAGCATTGACCCGGATCCTACAGGAGGACTGTTCGATGCGGATGCTTACAGCGAAGGCGGATTCAACGCTTCCGGTTGGAGAGACGAGCATTCTCAGGAACTGATCAAGGCTGGTCTGACAGAGTTTGATCAGGAAAAGAGAGCTGAAATCTACAAAGAGTGGGCTATCATCCAGAACGAGCAGGTTCCGACAGCGATCGTTGCTTACCGTTCCGAGATCTGGGCTGTCAATAACAGAGTCCATGGTCTGGATGACATCGGAGTCTACACTGACTTCACAGAGCTGCTTGGCAAGGTTACTCTTGACTAAGTAACGGATCTTACAAAAGATCATTGATCAGATCGGTAGCGCTGATTCGGGAAAAGAACCGGCGCTACCGATTCTGTTGCTTGAAACTCTGAATACAGAGATATTGATTGAAGGGAGGAAGTTCTATGAAAAACTATACAATCAGAAGACTTCTTCAGATAATTCCGGTATTTCTGGGTATTCTTTTCATTCTGTTCTTCATTATTGATAAGGCACCCGGAAGTATCACTTCCAACATTATGGACCCGAGAATGACACCTGAGCTGAAGGCTGCGCTGCAGGCAAAGCTGGATCCGAAGCTTCCGTTCTATGTAAAGTTCTGGAACTGGATCGTAGAAGCCCTGCACGGCAACTTCGGCTGGTCGGCAAAGCACTACAAGCCCGTCATCCAGGTTATCGGTGAGAACATCGGCTGTACTTTCGCGCTGGCTCTGGCTGCGCTGGTCATTGCGATGCTCATCGGTATTCCTGCCGGTATCATCAGTGCAACGAAGCAATATTCGCTCATAGATAATTTCCTGACGGTCTTCTCATTGCTGGGACTGGCATTGCCTACTTTCTTTGCCGGTCTGCTGCTGCTGAAGGTGTTCGCGATTGATCTGCAATGGCTGCCGATCTTCGGTCTGACCGATCCTTCCAAGGTTAACGCAGGCTTCTGGGTACGTCTGGGCGACCATGCGTATCATCTGATCCTGCCGGCAATCGTACTCGGTCTTGCGGAAACAGCCAGCTTCATGCGGTATACGCGTTCCAGTATGTTGGAAGTGATTCGTTCTGATTACATCCGTACAGCCAGGGCGAAGGGTCTTTCTGAAAAGGTGATCATCTATAAACATGCGTTCCGCAATGCGATGATTCCGATCATCACACTGCTGGGATTCCGCATCCCCGGACTGATTTCCGGTGCCGTAATGACAGAAACCATATTCTCACTGCCGGGTGTCGGCAAGCTTTCGGTGGAAGCGACCACAACGCGCAACTATCCGCTTCTGCTGGGCATCAACGCGATGCTGACGCTTGCGACACTGCTGGGCACTTTGGTCGCCGACCTGCTGTACGCTGCAGCGGATCCGCGCATCAAGTATGATTAGGAGGCATTCCGATGACTGAAACACGTGATGAAATCATCCGCAGATCAACCAAGGAAGACTCCTACTGGCGCGGTGTATGGCGCCGTCTGCGGGCCAACCGGATGGCGATGATCAGTCTGTTCATTCTGATCATCATTATCCTGTCCTGCATTATCGTACCGATGGCATCCCGCTATCAGACCTATGAGGTCATTCCCGGTGCAGCGAACAAAGCACCGTCCTCCCAGAACATTCTGGGTACGGACAAGATCGGAAGAGACCTGTTTGTACGTCTGTTCTACGGCGGGCGCATCTCCCTGGGCGTTGCGGTAGCCGTTACAGCGATGGAATGCGTGATCGGCATTGTACTGGGATCCGTTGCCGGCTATTTCGGCGGCATTGTGGACACGGTCATCATGCGTCTGTCCGAGATCTTTATGTGCTTCCCGTTCCTGATGATCTGCATTACCCTGCAGACTGTATTCGGCAAGTCGATCAAGACGCTGATCTTTATCCTCGCTGTACTGTCCTGGCCGGGCATTGCTCGTATTGTACGCGGACAGATCCTGTCGCTGCGTGAGATGGATTATATGGAAGCCTGCCGTGCGCTGGGCATCTCCAACCGCCGGCAGATCTTCACCCATCTGTTCCCGAACGTACTTGCTTATGTCATCGTCTATGCAACGATGTCCATGGCAAGCGTAATTCTGACCGAGACATCGCTGAGCTTCCTCGGACTGGGTGTTTCCCCGCCTACGCCTACATGGGGCAACCTGATCCAGGAGGCCCGGAACCTGATGGTTCTGCAGAACAAGTGGTGGTACTGGATACCCCCGGGAGTGATGATCTTCCTTTCCATTCTTTGCTTCAATATTCTCGGTGATGGTCTGCGCGATGCGATCGATCCGAAGATGCAGAAATAAGAGGTGACCTGTATGACAGAAACCAAGACAAACAAGCCGCTTCTTGAAGTAAAGAACCTGAAGACCTACTTCCACAGCCATAACGCAACCGTAAAGGCGGTTGATGATGTATCGTTTGAAGTCTACCAGGGTGAAACACTGGGCATCGTCGGTGAATCCGGCTGCGGAAAGTCGATTACCTGCATGTCCATCGGCAGACTGGTAGAGTGTCCTCCGGGTAAATATGAAGGCGGAGAAATCATTCTGGATGGTGAGGAGATCCTGACCATGCCGGATGCCAAACTGCGTGAGATCCGCGGCAACAAGCTCGCCTATATTTTCCAGGAACCGATGACTTCCCTGAATCCGGTATTCAAGATCGGCTTTCAGATCGAAGAAGTGCTGATGCAGCACAGAGGGATGTCCAAGGAAGAGGCGCACAAGGCAGCCATCCAGGCTCTGGACAGGGTACGTATTCCGAATCCGGAGCGTGTTGTGGATGACTATCCGTTCGCGCTTTCCGGCGGTATGCGCCAGCGTGTCATGATTGCCATGGCCCTGGCCTGCTCGCCGAAGCTGCTGGTAGCGGATGAGCCGACAACCGCACTGGACGTTACCATCCAGGCCCAGGTTCTGGACCTGATGAACGAGCTGAAGAAGGAGATCGATACCTCGATCCTCTTCATCACCCACGATCTGAGCGTCATTGCGGAAATGGCCGACCGGGTCATGGTCATGTATGCCGGCAAGGTCGTGGAGCTTGCAGATGTCAATACGATCTTCGAGCGTCCGCTGCATCCCTATACCAGAGGCCTGATTGAATCCAGACCGGATATGAGTACATCCGGCACCCGTCTGAATGTCATTCCGGGCAACGTACCGGATCTGTCCGATCTGCCGGAAGGCTGCTCCTTCGGGCCGCGCTGTGCTTTCTGCAAGGAAAACTGCCGGGCTGGAGTTCCTGAATTGGTCGAAGTGGAGCCGGATCACTGGGTCCGCTGCTACAGACCGGGAGGTGTAGATCTTGACAACTGACAATACAAATCTGATTGAGGTCCGCAACCTGAAGAAGTACTTCCCGATCAAGGGCGGTGTATTCCAGAGTACGATCGGTTCGGTCAAGGCGGTCGACGATGTTTCCTTCACCGTAAAGAGGGGACAGGTTCTGGGTCTGGTCGGTGAATCCGGATGCGGAAAATCAACGACCGGCAGAACAGTCCTGAACCTGATCAAACCAACGAGCGGTGAAGTGTATTACGAAGGTGTGAACATCTACAACCTGAGCCGTTCCGAGATGAACAAATACCGTACGAAGATGCAGATCGTATTCCAGGATCCGTATTCTTCCCTGAATCCGCGTCTGCCGG
>JAEEYJ010000133.1 GCA_016291725.1 Solobacterium sp. | reverse complement strand
GCCTGTTTTCCGGGTCCGTGATCTCCAGGTCGGATTTGTTCTTGGAGCCGTTCGCATCCATATACATCACGCCGTCCACAATCCAAAGCTTCATTGCGGCAGATTCACCGAGCAGGGACATGGAAAACTCCACGTAGGACTCATCATCCGTTATTGTATCCAGATCATGCTTGTCTGACAGAATCCTGATATCCACAGGAATGTTCAGTTCAAACCCTTCGACGTTGACACCAATGCCCATTTCACCATCCATGGTCAGGGACTGGGTATCTTTGTCCTTTTCATACGCCTGCTTAAGGACAGCTTCCGGGCTGTCTGCCTTGCACGCCGCAAGCGAAAGAATCAGAAGCGCAGCCATTATCTTTTTCATGTTCGAGTTCTCCCTTTTCTTTATTAAACCATATTGAAACCTACAGACAAGTCCGAGGTGTGCTGCCTTTCATTATACTATTGCTCAATAAAAAGGGATACTCTGTGTATCCCCTTCTGTATCCTGTCTACTCGCCGAATGTCAGCAGGAACCAGTTTCTCTTGCCCTTGCGGATGATGGAGAACTCGCCGTCAAAGGCTGCCTTCTTCTCCAGGACGGCATCCATTGCGGCTCTATCACCGTTGACCTGGATGGAGCCCTGCTTCAGCAGTGTCCGCGCTTCGGATTTACTCTTGGCAACGCCTGCTTCCACCAGTGCATCGATGATGCCGGTACCGTCCGCAATCTGCGTACGCGGTGCTTCGTTCAGGCCGTCCTTGAGTTCTTCCACCGTGAGATCCTTGATGGATCCGTTGAACAGTGTATCCGTGATCTTCAGTGCCTTTGCCAGGCCGTCCTCTCCATGAACGATCGCTGTCAGTTCCTCTGCCAGAGCCTTCTGGGCTTCTCTCTTCTCCGGTGCAGCCTTCATGGACTCTTCCAGAGCCATGATCTCTTCCGGTGTACGCAGGGACAGTCTCTTCAGGTAGTCGATGATGTCCGCATCCGGTGTATTGAGCCAGAACTGGTAGAATTCGTAGGCATTCGTACGTTTCGGATCCAGCCAGACGTTCTTTCCTTCGGACTTGCCGAACTTGGAGCCGTCGGACTTGGTAATCAGCGGTGAGGTGATGCCGAATACCTTCTCCTGATCACCCATGATCTTGCGGATCATTTCAACGCCGGTCACCAGGTTGCCCCACTGATCACTGCCGCCGATCTGGGCATCGAGGCCCATATCCCTGTGCATGATGTAGAAATCGATCGCCTGCAGGATCGTGTAGCTGAATTCCGTAAAGGAGATGCCGGAATCCAGACGCTTCTTGATGGTATCCTTCTGCAGCATGTACGCAACATTGAACAGTTTGCCGTAATCACGCAGGAACTCCAGCAGCGTCATCGGTCCCAGCCAGTCATAGTTATTGATCATAACAGCCGCGTTATCGCCCTCAAACGAGAGGAACTTCGCCAGCTGGTTCTTGATGCACTCTGCATTGTACTGCGTTTCTTCGATCGTGAGCAGCTTCCGTTCCGTTGTCGGTCTCGGGTCGCCGATCATACCTGTTCCGCCGCCGGACAGCGCTACCGGAATGTGTCCTGCATTCTGCCATCTTCTGAGCAGAAGGACCTGCTGGAGGTGGCCGACATGGAGGGAATCAGCTGTCGGGTCAAATCCACAGTACAGCATCATCCGTGTCTTCATTCTTTCCCGAAGACCATCCAGATCCGTCACATCCTTGACGAGACCCCGCCATTGCAATTCTTCCAAAAAATCCATAATCACATTTTCCTTTCCGGGACTTAAAAAGCGTCCCTATTGTCTAAGGACGCCTCAGCGCGGTACCACCTTAGTTCATGTCCAGGACATGCACTCATCTTTCCCTTTAACGCAGGGGACCACGTTCTGCCTTTTGAGACAGAAAGCTCCCGGATGTATTCAACCTGTTTCCTCGCGTCTCCTTCCACCGCCCGGAGCGTCTCTCTTCGGATTCCGCAGGCCTACTTGTTCCGTTCACAGCCACGTATAATCTACACCTGCGGCAGACTCTCTGTCAATCTTTCGTTGTCTGCCTCGGTGTAAACAGATAGCTCAGTTCAATCTCCTTGTCAATCCCGCTGTCCTTCTGCAGCATCTTCGTCATCACACGCATGGATACAGCACCGAGATCATATGAGGGAATCGAGAAACTGGAGATCTGAGGACGGACCATGGAGTTGTACTTGGTGTCGATGACACATACGATTTCCAGCTCCTCCGGTACCTTGATGCCCGCTTCCTTCGCTGTATTCAGGATGGCCATTGCCTGACTGTCCCGGTAGCCTATCATAACATCCGCCCGGTGATCCTTGAACCATCTGGACAGGAAGGCATAGGATGTTCTTGTTTCGGCAGGAATCCTCAGGAATCCATCGAATTCCATACCCTTCCGCTTGTACGCATCCTGGGCACCGAGAATCATCTGCTCGCAGGCAAACGGATTCTTCCGGTCTTCTACGATTGCGATCTTCGTTTTGTTCTCTTCCAGATACTTTGTCGTCAGTTCAAAGATCGCTTTCCTGATGTCTACATAGACACAGCATACATTGGCCGCATTGAAACGGTTCCCGATGACAACCATGGGAATGCTGTATCTTGCAAGTTCCTCCATCTCTTCCACAAGAAGCTTGTCGTTGTAGAGGATGACACCGTCTACATTCGATTTGATGATATCGTCGATCACATCACCGATTGCTGTGATGCCATCTGTAATCGTATGCAGCATGATGTTGTAGTTGTAGATCTTTGCCACATCGATCAGACCGTTGATGATCTGGCCGGTATAGGTAAAGCTGGCTTCCGGAATGACCAGGGCGATCGTCGTCGTCTTCTGCAGCGCCAGTCCCTGGGCAATGGCATTGGGCTTGTAACCGAGCTTCTCGATCGCTGCCTGTACCCTTGCACGGGTCGGTGCCTTTACAACACTGCTGCCGTTAATGACTCTAGATACCGTTGCCAAAGATACACCCGCTTCACTCGCTACGTCATATATCGTTACTCTCTTCATAAGCGTGTACCTCCGCCGCCGTTCTATTTCTTCGCAAACAGTCCCTTCAGAGCATCTATCCCTTTATTGACCGTGTCCTTGATCTTCTTCCCGAATGTCTTTGCCTCTTCACTGGTTACGGTTTCGGTAACCTTTTCCTTAACGGTAGTGAACCCTTCGCCTACCTTTGTTTTTGCCTTGTCGAAGTTCTCCTTCATCTTCTCCTGCGTTTCATCAGGAATACGCTCATCAAGGAAGCTTACAGCCTTGTCCCTGGCGTTCTTCGCTGTCTCGGCAGCCTGCTGGAAACGAGGATCCTCCTTCAGATCGCCATAGGCCTTCTTGGCTGTATCAACAGCCTTGACCGCGTTGTTCTTGATGAAGTCCACGGTCTTGTCAAGATCGACATTCTCGCGGATCTCCGTTACCTTGCCGGTCACCTTGTCCTTCATTTCATCCAGCTTCTCTGCAGCGTTGTCCTTGATCTCGGCGATTCTTTCCTTCTGTTCTTCGTTCAGACCGAATTCCGGAACAGTGAACTTCTTCTCTTCCTCTGTATCCTTCTTCTCTGTAATCTCTTCGATCTTCTTCTTCAGATCATCCACGGTCTTCTCGATATTGTTGATGGGTTCTTCCAGCTTGTCCGCTGCTTCTTCCGCTGTTTCCTGTACGGCGTCCACTGCTTCTGCAGCAGCTTCCTCCGCTGCTCTGTCAAGCTCCTCTACGGTCTCCTTGACATCTTCAATGATCTTCTTTTCATCACACATGGGTTTCTTCCTCCTTTTCTTCGCGTTCGTCCATCAGAACATCCGCGCCATCTTCTTCATAAACATCAAACCCGGCCGGTTCCTCTTTGGTCAGGTGCGCACTGACGTACTCCTTCAGCTTTCCGGTCGTCTCTCCGGCATTCTCTGCCGCTCTGGAGAAACCATCCATCACCTTGTCATGTACATCATTGAGTGTATTGCTGTATTTCACAACGGTATCCAGCGGTGCCTGTACTTTGGCGATGCTGTCATCCATCTTGCGCAGCGTCGGATCAAGCTTTGTTACGGTGTCTGTAATCCCGTCAATCAGCTTCCAGCATTTCTTCAGCAGCACGCACAGAAAAACAAGAACCAGAGCACCGAGGATCGGCAGAATCTCCCTGGAAACAACCGCCAGGTCGTGTATCAATGCATCCATAATCAAAATCTCCTGTATTCATCCAAATTATATCGCATTCATGAAACCATTTTCAATGTAAAATACTGCAGGTATTTACATAAAAGGTTTCCCTGCTGTGCAGAGAAACCTGTTCCATCATTCCTGCTCCGTTTTCCGGATCAGCGCTTTGATTACTCTTCGTTCTGCTGTTTCCAGAATCGTGACTTCGATATTCCTGTAGCGGAAGGAACTGCCCGCCTCCGGGAATCCCTCCAGCATCTCGATGCACCAGCCGCCGACTGTCTCGCTCTCGAAATCGAACTGATCCTCATTCCAGCCCAGAAGCTCCAGGAACTCGAACACCGGTGTATCACCATAGACTTCGTATTCGTTTTCCTTCTTTTCCAGTATGCCTTCTTCTACAACATCCGTTTCATCCCAGATGTCCCCGACCAGCTGCTCCAGAATATCCTCCATCGTGACCACACCCAGTGTACCGCCGTACTCATCGGTAACGATGGCAAGGTGCTGCTGGGCTTTCCGCAACTGTTCCAGCGCATCCGGGAGCTTGATGGTCTTGTACAGGAAGCACGGCTCCATCATCATACTGTTCATATTTACTTCAGGATCGTCGATCACCGCCTTGAGATAACGGTTCAGGGACAGAATGCCGATGACATGATCAATGCTTTCATCGTAGACCGGTATACGGGTATACGGTGAGTTTTCTATGATATCCCAGATCTCATCCCGGTCATCATCTATATCAATAGCTGTGATATCGATCCTCGCTGTCATGACTTCCGAGACGGAGATGTCTGCGAAATCAATGGCCGCACTGACCAGTTCCGAAGAATCCTGGTCTATGATCTCCTCATCCTCGGCCGTTTCAATGATCGAATGCAGTTCTTCCACCGCAGCCTCTTCGTCATCGCTCTCCTCACCTTTCAGGGCGGCGGTCAGCAGGTTCACCAGGCTGACCACAAGCCATGTAACAGGCTTCAGAACGATCATAAGCACACGGATGATACCGGAATACTTCATTGCGTACACCGTCGCATTCTTACTGGCAGCGATCTTGGGGATGGTCTCTCCGAAGACGATGACCAGCAGTGTAATGATGGCTGTAGAGGCCCATGCGTACTGCTCAGCCGCAAGCAGGATCACCAGTACGGAACCCAGGGAAGATGCTGCAATGTTCACCAGATTGTTGCCGACCAGGATCGCTGAAAGTGCATCATCGTACCTGTCGGTAATCTTCACTGCCCTTGCGGCAGCTTTGTCACCGTCTTCCATTGCGTTTTCCAGACGCACTTTATTGCAGGATGAATAGGACATCTCCGAAGCCGAGAAGAACGCGGAGCAGACAATGCAGGCTGCGATTGCCGCTATGATCACCGTAATCATGCCATCTTCCTCCCGATGTTCTCCTGCGGATCCTGCGGGAACACCTGTACCAGCAGCCGGATGATCCGGTTCTGCTTCATACTGAGAACGGAGATCTCGGCACCATGGCTGGTGAACCGGTCTCCCTCTTTAGGAATGCGGGCAAAGCTCTCATAAGCCAGCTCACTCATCAGTTTGTTTGTCAGTTCTTCCTCTTCTTCCTCACTGTATTTCAGCCCCAGCTCATCAAAAACACCCAGAACCGGTTCCTCTGCACTGATGCTGTAGGAATCATCCGACAGGCGGATGATCGGTTCATCCACCTGATCATCTTCGTCCCAGATCTCCCCGACCAGTTCCTCCAGGATATCCTCGACGGACACAATACCGAGCGTACCACCGAAATTGTCGGTAACAATCGCAACGTTCATCTTGGCCTTGGACATGACTGTCAGTACATCATTGACCTTTGCGGACTGGTGAACGAAGAAAGGCTCATCCAGCAGTGCGCGCAGATCATCCACACGACCCTCATTGATGTACTTGCGGATATACTTACGGATCTGCAGGATGCCGACAACGGTATCAATGTTGTCCTGATAGACCGGCATGCGGCTGTGGTTTTCCCGCTTGATCAGAGCCAGGATTTCCTTCTGCGTCATATCAATATCGATTGCGGCTACATCCACCCGGCTGGTCAGTATACTGCCGACAGTAACATCCTGGAACTGCAGTGCGGAAGAAATCAGATCCCCCTGCTCTTCATCCAAAGTACCGTCTTCCGTCATATCTTCAATGATGTCGTACAGCTCGTTCTCGGTCACGGACACTTCCGCTTCTTCGCTGAAGAACCGGCTGGCCATATTGCCGATACTGCTGAGCAAGGCAGAAAACGGCCGGAGAATCATCATCAGGAAACGCAGCATCCCTGCTACAGCCAGGCTGCAGCGTTCACTGTACTTGCGGGCAAAGCTCTTCGGCAGCATTTCACCGAAGAAAAAGACAACCAGCGTCATGACAATCGTTGAGATGGATACAGCGGATAATCCCCAGATCCGTGTAACCATGACCGTCGTAACGGATGCGGCTGCCAGATGGACGATATTCGTACAGATCAAAAGAGTCGTGATGGCACGGTCAAAGTGTTCGATCACATAGAGCGCGTTGACAGCGCTGCGTTCATCCTTTTCCGCCCGGGCACGGATCCGTGCCTTGGGTACAGACGCAAAGGCTGTTTCACATACAGCAAAATACATAGCTGCCAGGATCAATGCTGTTACGATCAGAACAGACGATCGGGTACTGTCATCCATACAGGAATATCACGCTCCTTATCAATATGTATAGGATTATCGCATATTCCTGTCTGTGATGCAAATAGACAGCCGGGAAAAGAAAAAGCGGAACCATGGTTCCGCTCATATAATGCTTATTCCGGTTCAGGCTTTCTTCAGCATATCCGCCAGCCAGTAGATGTCCTTGGAGGACATGAACAGGAAGACAGCCGGCTTTTCCTGTGCCAGAAGCTTTGCGCCTTCTTCATCCTCCGGCAGAATGACTGCCCGGGGGATTCTCTCCTGCAGATAGTCGATATTGATATCCGTACCATCCTGCTTGTCATCAATGCTGGTGAAATCGCACAGGTAGACCTTGTCTGCAGCGTCCAGCTGCTTCGCAAAGTCATCCGCGAAGAACTTGACACGGGAGGCTCTGTGCGGCTTGAAGATGACAACCAGCTTCCTGTCCGGGAAACGTTTGCGGGCAGCTGCAATCGTTACACCGACTTCTGTAGGATGATGCGCATAGTCGTCGATGTAGATGTTGTCTCCGTCCTTCTCTACCACGAAGCGGCGCTTTGCGCCTCTGAAGCGGGACAGACCCCTCTCGATCTGCTCCGGTGTCATTCCTTCCAGGATACCGACACCGATGGTTGCCAGACCGTTCAGCAGGAGATGGTGGCCGATGAACGGCAGGTCGAAATGACCGAACCTTTCTCCTTTGAACAGTACATCGAAGCTCATGCCGTCCAGACGCTCATCTACATTGACCGCCTGGATGTCATCATTGTCTTCCAGTCCGTACCAGTAGTGCGGCACGGCAATATCCATTTTACGCGCTTCTTCATCCTCGCCGTAGATGACCATGGCCTTACGGACATTGCGGGAGAACTGCTCGTAGGCACTGCGGTAATCCGCCTTGTCCTTGAAATAGTCCACGTGGTCAATGTCTACATTGGTCACGATAGCATAGTCCGGATGATAAGCCAGGAAATGACGGCGGAACTCATCCGATTCCAGTGCGAAGTACTTCGTATCGGGAGCGATATGCCCGGTACCGTCTCCGATCAGCCAGCCGGTCGGACCGGCTTCCTGCAGCATTTCCGACAGCATGGTTGTCGTTGTCGTCTTGCCATGGCTTCCGGCCGCGGATACCAGAGCATACGGCTCAAGGAATTTTCCTACAAACTCATGGTAGCGCGCACAGACGCAGGTAGGATTGTTCCGGGCAGCGATGACCTCCGGGAAATCCTCAAGGAACGCATTGCCGATGACAACGTTCATATTGTCCTTGATGTTCGCCGGATCAAAATCATGGATCTTGATCCCGCGGGCATGCAGACCTTCTTCCGTAAAGTAGTGCTTGTCCTGGTCACTGCCCTCCACATCATAGCCGAGATCCTTCAGCATGCAGGCAAGCGCAGCCATTCCCGTGCCTTTGATACCGATAAAGAAATACTTCTCCATGTTACTCACCTTCCCTGTCCGTACGGAATACTGTTGTTGTATCGACTTCGTCCGGTTCATCGAACAATGAAGCCTGAACGAGTTCTTCTTCATCCCTGCGGTTCAGAATATCATCCAGTGAGAAATCCGGAACGCGTTCTTCCGCTTCCACTTTTCTGGGTGCCGGTGTCATCTCTTCCATACGGTTGGATTTCTCCACTGTCGTCTGGATTACGGAAGGACGGTCCTCTGTCTTGATCCCGTACATCGGAGAAATGATCTGCGGCATGTATTCTTCCTTGCCCTTCTTTGTGCTCGGTGCAGCACTGGTTGCCATGGAATCCACATCCTTTTCCGCAACACCGAAATACGGGCTGATAACCGGCTGGAATTCATAGGAAGGCTTTTTGTTGTTTTTGGCATCCGCTGCCTTTGCGCTCTGCGGCTTTCTTCCCGGGCGTACCGGTGCCTGATAGGCAGGCGCAGGACGGGCAGTCAGATCATCGATGTTCAGGCTCGCCGACTTCTTTTCCGGCTCCGGCTTCTTCTCCGGTTCCGGCTCCTTGTACACAGGTGCAGGCGGCACTTCTGCAGGCTTCGCCTTGGGCATCTCCGTTGTGACATCGATCCGCTTCATCGCCGGCTTCTCTGCAGGCGCTTCCTCCGCAGGCTTCTCCCTGCGGCGTTTCGGCTGTACTTCGATTACCTCTTCTTCCTCTTCAATTTCATCGTCATCTTCTTCAAAAAAGAGATCCTGGAATTTCTTGAACATTATGCATCCTCCCTTTCTCCATCCATTCTATTTTACATTGAAAAGACTATCATGTTAAGTCATTCATCAAACTGTACCTGCGGTGTCTTTTCCGGTTCCGGATTCTGATCGTCACTGTTCACCAGCAGTTCGTCGATCACACCGCTCTCCGGTGAAATGCGCTCGAACAGATCCAGCTTTTTCCGGGTGCTTGAGATCATTTCCCTGTGGGAAAATGCATCCAGCACCAGTACACGGTCCACCCGCACGCTCATCGCGGTTGCCAGCATCGCTGCGGCAATGTCCGGCACATGCCCTTCATCCGTACAGGCACCCATGCATACGCGGTCATCCTCATAGTCTATGTATACCAGCTCGCCCGCACGGTACAGGCAGAGCGCGTATATATGCTCAATGTTGTCCGCATCTCGGTACTTTCCTTCATGCTTCATCAGCTGCTTCCCGGACAGGGTTTCATGCGCCGCTCCCGTATAGTACGCACTGTTGATGATGCCGCGTACATTCAGGTTCATCGTGAATTTCACTCCATTGAAGCTGAACACATTGCCTGTTTCATCGGAGGAGATCCTGCCGATTCCCGGCTGCAGATAGTAGGAATAGTACAGGTGATCGTAGTTCGGCCGGGCTGCCTGCTGTTTTTCCGTCTGTTCCAGTGCAGCGTACGTCTGCTGTTCCAGGGACGATGAAACCACCGTGCACCCTGTGCACAGTACCAGCAGAATACCGATCACGATACGCATGGTTTTCATGAGTCTATATTAGCATACTCATTGTTTTTTTGAATAAGCACACAGTTGGTAGACCGGCAGGCCCTGTTCCAGAAAACGCTGTTCATATTCCGTTACAGCGTCCTCCTCATGCGGTGTGCGCCGGTAGTTCACAGAAAACTCCTTCAGCGTGAATCCGTTTTCCAGCAGATACAGTACGGAATCCTCGAACAGTTCCTGATTGTCCGTCTTCATCCGGATGCAGCCATCATCCTTCAGGATCATGCGGTACATCTCCAGGAACCGGGCGCTGGACAGTCTTCTCTTATGGTAGCGGGTCTTCGGCCAGGGATCGGAAAAGTTCAGATGAATGACATCCGCTTCCTTCTCCGCAAACCATTCCGTGAGATGTTCCGCATCCCCCACAATCATCCGTTTTCTGTCCAGATCCGTTCCGTTTTCCACTGCCTTGCGTACAGCCACGGCAGCCGCGCTGCGGTCCTTCTCGATGCCGATCCAGCCGGTCCTCGGATACATCGCCGCCATGGTGTTCATATAGTCACCCTTGCCGGTTCCGATCTCTACATGGATTTCCTCTGCACCCAGCACTTCCTGCCAATGACCGCGCAGTTCCTTCGGATCCATCAGTGCATAATCACTGTGCTCCTCCAGATAGGGATCCGCCCATTTCTTTTTACGCATTCTCATAATGTTTGCCCAAAAAGAGGAAGCTTACGCCTCCTCCTTCTTTTTGAATACCCGTTTGTCAACCGGTTTGCCGCTGCGGTTCCGGTTTCCACCCTTCTTCGGTTCTGTATATCCTTCCGGCTTCGGCGTGCATGCCCGGGCAGATACCTTGACTTTTCCGGTCGCTTCATCAATGTTGATGACCTTGACCTTGATTTCATCGCCTACATGCAGCGCATTGGCGATCTTGTCGGTACGCTCCCAGGATACTTCGCTGACATGCAGCAGTGCATCCGTGCCTGCGAACAGTGTAACGAAAGCGAACGAATCACGCACTTCACTGACAACAGCGTCGAACACTTCACCGACATGCGCTACCCGCGTCAGTTCCTCGATGATGCCCTTTGCTTTGTCGACCATTTCCTGATTCATGTGGTAGATTGCGACAGTGCCGTCTTCCTCGACATTGATCTTGACATTGTCACAGTCCGCAATGATCTGGTTGATCACTTTTCCGCCGGTGCCGATGACATCCTTGATCTTGTCGACCGGAATGTGCATGAGTACAACCTTCGGTGCATATTCGGACACATGCTCACGCGGTGCACTGATGGCTGTCTCCATATTGTCCAGAATCTGCATTCTGCCCTTATGCGCCTGTGCCAGTGCTTCGCGCAGAATCTCCTGCGTGATTCCGGTAACCTTGATGTCCATCTGCAGTGCTGTGATGCCGTTCCGTGTACCGGCGACCTTGAAGTCCATGTCACCGTAGTGGTCTTCCATACCCTGGATATCCGTCAGGATGGAATAGGAGTTTCCGGTTGTAATCAGACCCATCGCCACACCGGCGACCATCGCCTTGATCGGTACGCCTGCCGCCATCAGGGACATGGTACCGGCGCAGATGCTCGCCTGGGAACTGGATCCATTGGACTCCAGTACTTCCGCTACCGTACGGATGGTATAAGGGAACTCTTCGGTTGTCGGCAGTACCTGGCGCAGTGCTCTCTCACCGAGCGCACCGTGTCCGATCTCCCGTCTTCCCGGGGATCCCATACGGCCGGTTTCACCGACCGAGAACGGCGGGAAGTTGTACTGGTGCATGAAGACCTTCTCCTTGATCGGTGTAACATCATCAATGATCTGAGCATCATCCAGCGTACCCAGTGTCGTCACGGACAGCACCTGCGTCTCACCGCGGGTGAACAGTGCTGAGCCATGCGTACGCGGCAGCAGATCGATCTGGCTGTCCAGTGCGCGCAGTTCATCCAGCGCTCTTCCGTCCGGACGGATCTTCTCTTCCGAGATCAGGCGGCGTACTTCCCCTGCCTCGATCTCCACACAGTATTCCTTGGTCTGCTTCAGGGCTTTCGCCTTTGCAGTATCGTCTTCAAACGCAACGTTCTCACCGACTTCTTCAACCATCTTCGCGGTCAGTTCGTCAATCTTTCCGTAGCGCTCCAGCTTGCCCTTGATCGATACAGCTTCTTCTATATCACGGCGGCCGTGTTCATCCACATATGCCTTAACACGCGGATCGATCTCGTACAGCACGACTTCCATCTTTTCCTTGGCACATGCCGCAATGATCTCTTCCTGGATCGCACAGAGCTCCTTGATGCACTCATGACCGAAGGCCAGTGCTTCCAGCATTTCTTCTTCGCTGACTTCCTTTGCGCCGGCTTCAACCATGTTGATGGCAGCCTTTGTGCCGGCAACGGTCAGATCCAGTGTGGCTCTTTCTGCCTGTTCAATGGTCGGATTGACGACCAGTTCACCGTCCACCTTGCCGATCTTGACACCGGCAATCGGTCCATTGAACGGAATGTCCGAAACACAGATTGCCAGCGACGAGCCGAACATCGCAGCCATTTCACTGCTGCAGTCCGGATCTACGGAAAGCACTGTGTTGACAACCTGAACCTCATTGCGGAAGCCTTCTGCGAACAGCGGGCGGATCGGACGGTCGATCAGACGCGCGCTCAGTGTCGCATGATCGCTCGGACGTCCTTCCCGGCGCAGGAAACTGCCCGGAATCTCGCCTACTGCATAAAGCTTCTCATTGTAAAGCACCGTCAGCGGAAAGAAATCTGTATCCTTCGCTTCGTGACTCGCTGTCGCCGTGGACAGCACGACCGTATCCTCGTAGCGGACCAGAACAGCCCCTCCGGCCTGTTTGGCGATCTCACCGTTCTCGACAGTGAGTGTACGGCCATGGAAATTCCAACTCTTCTTAAACTTCTCCATCTCAATTTCCTTACTTGTATATATAACCAGGATATTCTACCACACGTTCCCGGTTAAACCAAATACTATTCAACGCTCTTCAAGGATTCCACCATTGTGATCCTTCTCAGCTTGCCTGCCATCATCCGGTTGACCAGCAGGCCGAATGCGATGGTCATCAGGATGGAATACAGCACATGCAGCGGCGCCAGTGCTCTGCCGAACATGATATAGTCCATTTCTACCTGCCCCATGATGTATCTGTGCATCACTCTGCCCATCGGTATGCCGGCGAGGGAGCCCAGGAAGATCAGGATGTTGTTCTCTTTATAGATGTACTCTTCCACCTCCCTCGGGCGGAAGCCGAGCACCTTGAGCGTAGCGATCTCCCGCTGCCGTTCCGATATATTGATGTTCGTCAGATTGCCCAGCACCACAAAGGCCAGTGCCATGGACGAGATGATCAGAACGCCTACGATCATATCCAGGGAGTCGACCATCTTTTTGAAATTATCCAGTACTGCTGTATTGAACTCCATACTGGCAACCGCAGGATCCTGGGTCAGCCTTCTCTGTACAGCGTCGCTGCTTTCCTTGCTGGAGAGTGTGATCAGGATGGTATCCTTCCTGGGCACTGTACCGAATACGGACCGGTAATAGTTCTCCGTCATGATGGCATAGTGCTGGATATACATCTCGCAGATCCCGCTGATCCGCACATCGCGCACCATGCCGTTCGCTCCTTCAAAGCGTACAGTATCTCCAACGGACAGATCCAGATTCTCTGCCATCCGTTCACTGATGATGATTCCGGTATCATCGAGCACAAGAGGTACATGCCCTCTTCTGGTACGCAGCAGATAGACATCGGATACCTCGTCATCCTGGGAGAATACCTGGGTGATGACGGTTTCATCCGGGTATCCCGGTCTGGACGCAATGGCGGTATACCCTGCCGTTACGAAAGCACGGGAAACCCCTTCGTCCCTCTCCAGTTCAGCCGCGTAGCTTCGCACCTGGGAAACGCTCAGATCACTGTTCAGACGGGCAATGCCGTTGTAGTGCACCAGTTCATCGAACTGGATATCCACCATGGAGTTGATGGAATATTTGACACCGAATCCTGTCAGCAGCAGCGCCGTGCATCCTGCTACACCGATCACGGTCATGATCAGCCGTTTCTTGTAGCGGGCCAGGTTGCGCACCGTTACCTTCCAGGTAAAGGACATCCGGTTCCACAGAGCAGGAATCCGGGCAATCAGTGTGTTCCTGCCGATCTTCGGTGCCTTCGGCCGCATCAGCTCCGCAGGCATGCCCTTCATATCCTTCATGCAGGTGTACCAGGTAATGCCCAGCAGGACCGCTATGAACATGACGGTTGTCGTAATGATGAGCCGCCAGGGAATGAAGATCTTCATCGGCGGCAGGATATACATCATCCGCCAGGCATTGTATACAATGGCCGGAATGCTCAGAAGACCGGCAACAGAGCCGAGAAGCGAACCGATCAGCCCGGCGCTCAGTGCGTACACCAGGTATTTCAGCGCTGTCTGCAGCCTTGTATAGCCCAGCGCCAGCAT
>JAEEYJ010000132.1 GCA_016291725.1 Solobacterium sp. | reverse complement strand
CGTGAGGAACTGGCAGGCAAGAACCTTCTGACCGATATGGATGAGAAGGCAGTCAACTACCTGATCAAGACACCGGGCGGCAACATCTACCACTCCGGCGACTCCCACTTCTCCATCGGCTTCGCCAAGCACGGCAAGGAACATGACATTGATGTAGCCTTCGGTGCCTTCGGTGAAAACCCGATCGGTATCCAGGACAAAATGACATCCGTTGACATCCTGAGAATGGCGGAGAGCCTCCGCTGCAAGGTCGTCATCCCGATCCACCATGATATCTGGTCCAATTTCCAGGCAGATACAGAAGAAATCCGTCTGCTGTACGACTTCAAGAAGCCCAGGAACAACTATCAGTTCCACCCGTTCTTCTGGCAGGTCGGCGGACAGTACACCTATCCGCAGGACAAGGATGTCATGTACTACCATCACCCGCGCGGATTCGAGGATCACTTCGAGAATCCGAGGAACGTACCGTTCGATTCCATTCTGTAGGAGAAAACCATGGCTCTGATCGATATAAAACTGTTCTCACAGACACTGCATACCAATACGGATATCCGCGTCGTGCTTCCGACACCGGACGAGCCGTTCATCTCCGATGACCGCCCGTTCTACAGTGACAGGAAGTACCAGGTGCTGTATCTGCTGCACGGTATGCACGGAGACTGCACCGTATGGACCAGAAACACCGGAATCGAGCGCTACGCACAGGAGAAATGCCTCTGTGTCGTATCTGCCTCAGTTACCAACAGCTGCTATCTGAACATGGAGCACGGAAGTGACTTCATGACCTACATGCTGGAGGAACTGCCGACCTTTATCCAGCAGACCTTCCCGGTATCCCGGAAGAGGGAAGACACCTTCATTGCCGGCCTTTCGATGGGCGGCTACGGCGCGTTCCGACTGGCCGGAGAGAGACCTGATCTCTTTGCGGCAGCCGTGAGCCTTTCCGGCGGACTGGATATGGGAGCGGAACGCAAGGACGGACGGATTGAAGGCGGTCCTGCAACGGCGATGCCGATGAAGGACATCTTCGGAGACAAGCCGATCAAGGGAACCGACAACGATCTCTTCGCCCTGTATCCGAGGCTGCATAAGGAAGGGGTTGACCTGCCGAAGCTGTTCATGTGCTGCGGTACGGAAGATTTCCTTTACCAGTCGAATATTCTCTTCCGTGATGCAATGCGGGCTGAGGGGATTGACCTGGTCTATGAAGAAGGCCCGGGCATCCACAACTGGGATTTCTGGGATCCGTGGATCAGGAAAGTCGTTACGGAGTGGCTGCCGCTGAAGGGTACCTTTGTTGAAGGATAGGAACGAGTATGAATACAGATTTTCTGAAAGCGAAAAACGACTTTCTGGAAGCTGCCAGGCGTACATACGAGAGCGGTATACAGACCGGAACCGGCGGCAATCTGAGTGTCCGTATTCCCAATACGGAACTGATGATCGTCAAGCCCAGCGGATTTACCTACGGCAGCTGCACGGAAGACAATCTCTGCATTACCGATTTTGATGGGAATCTCATCGACGGAAAGTTCAAACCGACACGTGAATGCACATTGCATGGAAACATCTACAAGCGGTATCCTCATGTCGGTGGTATCGTTCATACCCACAGCGTTTATTCGATCCTGATCTCTATGTACTATGAACAGCTGGAGCTGGTTACACTGCATTCTGAGCTGAAGTTCGGATGCCCGCTGCCGGTTGTCGATGTGGCGACCCAGTCGGTAACACCGGAGGAACTGCCGAAAGTCTTTGAAGCAATCGATGCAAATCCGGGAGTAATGGGTTTCCTGCTGAAGCGCCACGGCCTCGTCGCTATGGACAAAACCGCGGTGAAAGCCGGCCAGACTGCCGAGCTGATCGAAGAGACTGCACAGATTCAGTGGGAAAAGCACAAAATGGATCTGCTGCTGAAGAAATAAGGAGAAACTGTTATGCAGGAATATACAATTACTACCTTGAATACAGGTATCGTTACAGCCAGTAAGAGAAACTATCTGTATCACAACACAACACATAAGTTCTATCTGAAACCGGATGAGGATGATACAGCTTATCTGCCGGTTGCCTGCTTCTATGTAGAAGGCGGCGGCAGGAAGATCATGGTTGATACCGGCATGTCCTCCACAGAGATCGCGGACAAGTACCATCATCCGGGGTCTGTCCAGAACGAAGGGCAGAAGGTAACGGACCAGCTGGCGTCCATCGGTGTGGATCCGGCCGAGATCACAGACATCATCTTCACACATCTTCACTGGGACCATGTCTATTACCTCAGCGCATTCCCCAATGCAAAGCTGTATGTTCAGCGCAAGGAATATGAATACGCAAAGAACCCCATTCCTCTGTACTACAAGAGCTATGAGGATCCTCGTCTGACGATCGAGCCGCGCATTCATCCGCAGTGGGAAGGCCGTGAGTTTGTTCTGCTCGATGGTGAAGCGGAAGTCTTTGACGGAATCAGTGTCTATCCGACACCGGGCCATTCCGTCGGCCACCAGAACGTAGTCGTTCACACCAGGAACGGAGACTATCATCTGGCAGGAGACCTGATCTTCACCCTGGACAACCTGAAGTCCGTTCCGGAAATCGGCTATGAGATTACACCGCCGTCCAGATTCGTCAATATCAACGAGACCTGGAACAGTATCGTTGAACTGAAGAACAGAGCGGCTTCTCCGGAGTTTGTACTCTGTGCGCATGCACCGGAGATGCTTGAACTCGTCGGCAAGAAACTGGGCGAATAAGCATGAAGACAGTTGCGATCATTGAATCTCTGGATACCAAACTGGATGAATCACTTTTCGCAGCGGAATGTATCAATAAGCAGGGTCTGAATACCCTGCTTATTGATAACAGTACCTGGAATCTTGATGTAGAGAAGGGTGATATCACTCCGCTGGAAGTCCTGGCCTGTGTATCCTGTGACAGAGAAGCATTCTTAAAACTGAACAAACCGGAGAAGATTGCCGCAATGACAGCCGGACTTGAAAAACTGATACCGGAACTGTATGCACAGGGAAGGATCGACGGTGTGATGTCTGTAGGCGGCGGGCAGAACGGAGCCATGGCGGCACCGGCAATGAAAGCACTCCCGTTCGGTGTACCGAAGGTCCTGTCTTCGGCACTGGCCTGCGGAAGCCGGGAAATGGAGCAGTTCGTAGGGGAAAAGGATATCTTTGTCGTACCGACGGTAGCGGACATTGCCGGCCTCAATCCCATCACGAAGACACTGATCCGTTCGGTCTGCGCTGCGGTAACCGGTCTTGTTCAGTACGGTGAGATCTATCACCAGACCGGCGATCACAAAATCATTGCCGCAACGATGCTGGGTGAGACAACAAAAGGCACTATGGAAGCCCTGCGGCTCATAACAGAAGGCACGGATTATGAGCAGGTAGTATTCCACGCCAACGGTGTCGGCGGACGCTGCATGGAAGCGCTGATCGAGGAAGGGCAGATCAATGCCGTTCTGGACTACACGCTCCATGAGATTGTCTGCGAACTGTTCGGCGGCTACTGTGCCGGTGCCCGGAACCGTTTGCTGAAATCCCTGGAATACGGGATTCCTACACTTGTCGTACCCGGCGGTCTGGACATGAACGATTACTACAATGAATCAACGGGCTCTTATCTGCCGGAAGACTTCAAGGAACGCAGGTCGGTCCTGCACAACGCCAATATCTGGCACTCCAAGATCACCCGGAAAGAAGCGGAGGAACTCGTCAAGGTTGTCTGCGAACGCCTGGGCACGGCTGTGAAGCCGGTAACCCTGGTGGTACCGACAAAGGGGTGCTGCCAGACGACTGCAGTCGGCGGCCCGATCTACGATCCGGAAATCGATGAACTGATGGTCCGGGCATTCAAGGAACAGGTTCCGCCCAATGTAAAGCTTGTAGTAGTGGAGAAAGGGATCAACGATCCTGAATTCGCTGCAGTTGCAGCGGATGAATTCAAGCTGCTGCTGAAAGAATACGGATGGAACTGAGAGGACAAGAATATGGACAATAAGAATTTCCTTCTTCCTGAAACCGTACAGAAAGAAGATGTGGTCGTTGCCACATACTACATCGAACTGCCGCCGGAGACGGACATCGTACAGAAGGCTGTATCGCTGGCAGTGGGGCAGACAATCGGTACATGGGTGCCGATTCCCGGCATCACGGAAGAGATCAGGGACAAGTACATGGGCAAGGTCGTCAATATCTTTGATGTTCCACCGATGGAACTGGACGGGTCCTGCCCGGATAAAATGGGCTATCTGATCCAGATTGCCTATCCGACAGTCAATTTCGGTTCTGATTTCCCACTGATGATCACTTCCCTGCTGGGCAATGACGCTTCCACAAGCGCGCAGGTCAAGCTGATGGACATTCAGTTCAGTGAAGCGTTCCTGAAGCGTTTCCAGGGACCGCGCTTCGGCATTGAAGGTGTACAGAAGCTCTTCGGGGTCAAGGAACGGCCGCTTCTGCTGAACATGATCAAGCCCTGCACAGGACTGACACCGGAGGAAGGAGCTGGCATCTTCTATCAGTCTGCGCTCGGCGGTGTCGATCTGATCAAGGATGATGAGCTGTTCGGCAATCCGGTATACTCCAGGCCGGAGGAGAGAGTCAAAGCCTACAAGGAAGCAGCTGCGAAAGCTGCAGAAATCACCGGGAAAACCGTGAAGTATTTCGTCAATATCACCGGCGGCATTTCGGAGCTGAAGGAGAGCATTGAAAAGGTGGAAGCGGCAGGAGCTGACGGACTGATGGTCAACTTCTCTGTCCTCGGCTACAGTGCTCTGAAGTACATTGCGGCCAATACCCGTCTGCCGATCCTGGGGCATTCTGCCGGTGCAGGAATGTTCTGTGAAGGCAGTCTCAGCGGTATGGCAACCCCGCTGGCTGTCGGCAAGCTGGCCAGGATCGCCGGTGCGGACATCGTGATGCTGAATACCCCTTACGGAGGCTATCCTCTGCGCAGGCAGAAGTATCTGCAGATCCTTCAGCAGCTGACGCTTCCTCTGGGAGAGATCAGACCGACCATGCCCAGCATCGGAGGAGGCGTCCACCCGGGCATTGTCAAGCGTTACATCCGTGAAGCAGGCAGAAACATCGTACTGGCAGCCGGCGGATCCATCCAGGGACACCCGATGGGAACAGCCGCAGGTGCGAGAGCGATGCAGCAGGCCATCGATATTGCGGTACAGGATACCGATTTCTGCAAAGCGGCAGAGGCTTATCCGGAGCTGCAGGCATCATTGGCCAAATGGGGATACGTCGAATAGTACCCGGAATACGAAAAAAGGATTTCCGCTTTACTGCGGAGATCCTTTTTGTTTGCACACATACAGAAGCAGTCTATTCTGTTCCGGAACAATAGGCCTTCAGTGCCTGGCGGATCAATGCATCGAACTTCGCTGCGTCCCAGGCGGCTCTGCCAACAAAGAGACCATCGATGTCCTTCTGGACAATCAGTTCCTCAGCGTTGCCGGGATTCACGCTTCCGCCGTAAAGAACAGGGATCCGCTCAGCCCGCTCACCGAACAGCTCTGCAAGGCATTTCTTGATTTCAAAGTGCATCTCTTCGGCATAATCCGCACTTGCAGGAGTACCGTTCACACCGATCGACCATACCGGTTCATAGGCAATCCACAGTCTGTCCGTATCGTCCGGACGAACACCGAACAGTCCGATTTTCAGCTGCTGGCG
>JAEEYJ010000131.1 GCA_016291725.1 Solobacterium sp. | reverse complement strand
TCGGTTTTGTTTGAAGAACTATTTCTTTTTGATGTTCTTTCTGATATCCAGCGCAACAGCCGTTACGATAACGATACCCTGAACAATGTAGTTGTAGTACGGGTTGACACCCAGGAACTGCAGAACAATCTTCAGAAGCTCAAATACAAGGACACCGACCAGAACACCCGGTACTGTACCGATACCGCCGGTAGTGGATACGCCGCCGATTGTACATCCGGCAATGGCTTCCAGCTCATAGCCCTGTCCCATGCCTGCGGACGCTCCGCCCGACTTCGCGGCCAGAAGCCATCCGGCAATCGCGTACATAACGCCGGCAGTCACATAGATCATCAGGGTTGTCTTCTTGGTGTTGACACCGGACACTTCCGCTGCTGTCTCGTTTCCACCGATCGCATACATGTACTTGCCGTGGCGTGTCTTGTTGTAGATGAACCAGAACAGGACACCAAGGCCCAGCCCGACAAACAGCAGATACGGCAGGTGGAATCCTTTCGCCGATCCGATTCTGCCTGTAATCAGCTTGATGTAGGTATCCCGGAATCCACCGATCGGCTGAGCATCCGTCAGGATCAGGCACAGACCATAGACAATCGTCTGTGTACCCAGAGTGGTGATGAAGGGAGGAACCTTCAGCCGGGAGATGATCATACCGTTCATGCCGCCGATGATAACACCCAGGATGATGACAAAGATCAGGGCAACGAACATATTGAACTCCGGAAGATTCGCGAATTGTCTGCCGGCATAGTCAGCACGCTGGACCAGGATACCGGCCAGGCAGGCAGCCAGACCGACCTGACGTCCTGCAGACAGGTCTGTTCCCTTGGTGATCAGACAGCCGGAAACGCCCAGCGCAATGATGAAACGGACAGCCGTATTGCTCATCAGGTTGCCGAAGTTGCGCCAGGAAAAGAAGTTCGGTGTTGTAAAACCGACGATGATGGATACAATCGTCAGCATTACGACGATCGGATTACCCTTCAAATAATCAATTACCTTTTTCATATTCCTATCCCCTTGCCTATGCTTCAAACTGGGTTGCCAGTTCCATGATGTTTTCCTGCGTCGCGTCCTTGCCGTCAATGAATCCGGTGACACGGCCGTCGCACATGACCATGATGCGGTCGGACATACCGATCAGCTCTGCCATTTCGGAAGAGATCATAATGATGCTCTTGCCCTGTTTTGCCAGATCGGCAATGATCGTATAGATCTCGTATTTCGCACCGACGTCGATGCCTCTGGTCGGCTCATCCAGAATCAGCACATCCGGATTGTTGGCCAGCCACCGGCCGATCAGCACCTTCTGCTGGTTTCCGCCGGAAAGCGATGAGATCGGTGTTTTGCTGGAAGGCGTTTTAGTGTTCATCGTTTTGATGTTCTCCTGCACCAGCTCTTCGATCTTCTTGTTGTTGAGTACAATACCGTGCTCGACATACTGGTTCAGTGAAGCAATGGAGATGTTGTCCGCCACGGACAGCACGCCCATGATGCCGGAAGCGCGCCTGTCTTCCGTAAGCATCGCTATGCCGTTGTCGATCGCCGTCTTGGGCTGGGTGATATGCAGTTCCTTGCCCATGTACTTGACCGTACCGGAGGTCTTGGAACGGATGCCGAAGATTCCTTCCATCAGTTCCGTTCTCTGTGCACCGACCAGACCGGCTACACCGAGGATTTCAGATTTGCGGACATTGAAGCTCACATGGCGGAAGCTCTTGGGATTGATCGATGTAAAATCATCCACTTCAAACACGACATCGCCGGGCACATTCTCCCTCGGCGGATACAGATTGGTCAGTTCTCTTCCGACCATCTGGGTAATGATGAAGTCCGTTGTCAGGCCTTTCGCATCCCATGTACCGATATACTGTCCGTCACGCATGATCGTCACTTCATCGCTGATGCGCAGGATCTCGTCCATCTTGTGGGAGATATAGACAATCGCTACGCCCTTTGCCTTCAGATCCTCAATGATCCGGAACAGCGCTTCGACTTCGTTCTGCGTCAGTGATGAGGTAGGCTCATCCAGGATCAGAACCCGGCAGTTCGCGGATACCGCTTTGGCGATTTCCACCGACTGCATCTGGGAAACACTCAGTTCGCCCAGTTTCATGTGCGGATCGAAATCCATCCGTACTTCCTTGAGCACACGCTGCGCATCTTCATACATTTTTGCGTGGTCAACGACGGGGATGAACCCCAGGGCTTTCTTCATCGGATATCTGCCCAGATAGATATTCTCACCGATGGTACGTGCCGGAATCGGCTGCAGTTCCTGATGGACCATGGCAATTCCCTTTTCCAGCGCTTCGCTTGGATTATGAATCTCCGTCTTCCGGCCATCAATGTAGATCTCGCCCTCGTCCATGCTGTAGATGCCGAACATACACTTCATCAGTGTAGACTTTCCGGCACCGTTTTCACCCATCAGTGCATGAACCGTACCCGGACGAAGCTGCAGCTTTACATGGTTAAGTGCGATAACACCCGGGAATGCCTTGTAGACATCCTTCATCTCCAATACATATTCAGACATAAAACCATCCTCCATATTGTTCGTGTGATGTGAATCGCTTGAATCTCCGTAAATCTATCATAATTCAAAAAACAGGGGTAAGTCCATGGACTTACCCCGGATTTTATTTACTGGATCAGATTATTTTGTGACCTTTACGTAGTCAACCCAGTAGTAGTTGTCCAGCGCATCGCCGTTGAGAGCCTTGACAGCTACATCAACTGCTGTGTGGGACTGACCGATGTGGTCATTCAGAACTGTACCTGTCATTGTACCGTTCTCGACCATTTCAACGCACTCAGCCAGAGCGTCAACACCGAGCAGGTAAATATCCTCACCTACTGTACGGCCTGCAGCCTCGATCGCAGCATAGGCACCCAGTGCCATTGCATCGTTGTTGCAGAATACGACTTCGATATCATCACCATACTGAGCCAGAGCGTTCGCGCAGATTGTCTGGCCGTTTTCCTGCTTCCAGTTACCAACCTGGTCAGCCAGGCACTCGACTTCGTAGCCGGCGTCTGTCAGAGCCTTGATGGAGAACTCTGTACGGTACTGAGCATCGACGTTCTCAGGATCGCCTTCGATCATGATGTAGGAAATCTTGCCATCGCCGTTGATATCGCCGTGATCCGGCAGTTCAGCAACGATCTCACCCTGGAATGTACCGGACTGACGGGCATCAGCACCGATGTAGCAAACAGTCGCATTGTCCAGGATGCCCTTGTAGGACATATCACCGTCTGTTCCCATCGGCTCACGGTTGATCAGAACCAGCGGGATTTCAGCCGCAACGACCTTGTCGATGACAGCATCAGCGGAAGATGTCTGTACGAGGTTCAGGATGATGACATCCATGCCCTGTGTAATGAAGTTCTCGACCTGGTTTGTCTGTTCAGCCATGTCGTTCTTACCGTCAACGATGGTAACGTTGTACTTCACTTCGTCTGTCTCCAGAGTCTTGAAGTAAGCTTCGATCTCGTTACGGTACAGTGTCATGAAGTTATCGTTGTAATCATAGATCGATACACCGACGTTGTACGTCTTTGCACCATCGTCAGCAGGTGTTTCGCCACCGTCGCCGCCGTTGGAGCAGCCTGCCAGCATAGCAAGTGCCAGCAGAGCAGAGAATACTTTCTTTTTCATTTCTTTCCTCCTGTTGGAATCATGTGAATATTCCATTCACACAACGACATTATACTCCCGTGATGGAAACGTTTTCAACACTATCTTTTCACATATTTTTCACATAACTGTCAAAAAACATTCCCGCGTTTTGCGGGAATGCCTGTGTTATTTCTTTGCGGCGCCCTGCTTGGCTACAGCGTCCATCTTCGCCTGCAGCTCTGCTTCGCTCATACCGAGATAGTAGTGCCGGATGACATGGAAATCATCGTCGAATTCATAGACCAGCGGCGATCCTGTCGGAATGTTGACACCGATGATCTCGTCATTGGTCAGATTGTCGAAGTACTTTACCAGTGCTCTGAGTGAATTGCCGTGGGCAGCGATCAGTACACGCTTTCCTGCTTTCATATCTTCCTTGATGACTTCCTCAAAGTACGGTACTGCACGCTCGACTGTTGTCTCCAGAGATTCATTCAGCGGGAGTTCCGCCGGATCGATTCCCCGGAACATCTCCTGGTTCTGCGGTGCTCTTTCGTCCGTCGGATCCAGTGCCGGCGGCTTCACATCGTAGGAACGGCGCCAGACCTTGACCTGGTCCTCTCCGTACTTTTCCGCTGTCTCTGCCTTGTTCAGCCCCTGCAGCGCACCGTAGTGGCGTTCGTTCAGCTTGTAGGTTTTGACAACAGGCAGCCATGCCCTGTCCATTTCATCCAGAACATGATTCAGTGTATGGATTGCACGCTTCAGCAGAGATGTATAGCAGATGTCGAAGTCATAGCCTTCTGCCTTCAGCAGCCGGCCTGCATTCTTCGCCTCTTCATGTCCCTTCTCGCTCAGATCGACATCCGTCCAGCCGGTGAACAGATTCAGTTTGTTCCATTCACTTTCACCGTGGCGGATCAATACCAGTTTCATCATATTGATTACCCCTTTTGTTTTTCTTGTTCCATTCTATCACCATGGTACGGTGCATTCAACGCATCAGAAGCGATGTCCGCCGCCTCCGCCCGAAGAGCCTCCACCGCCGGAAGAGGAACCGCCTCCCCCGCCTCCGCCGGAGGAGCCGGAAGACCCCGAGTACTCCACATGAGCGGTCTTTCTTTTGCGGACAAGCTTACGGGACAGTATGGTTATGCCTGCTGCTGTGGTCATTGCTGCGGCAGCGTCTTCTGCCGGTGCCGGACGCTTCCTCTCTCCGGACATCAGCGCGAAATTGGCCAGCAGGGCAATGACAAGCGCGATCAATGCATTGGATATGTACTTCATCGGCTGAGCGATCCGCCCGCCTTCCATCAGAACCGTTGCCTGGGAGAACACTTCACTGGCACAGCGGTAGTAGTCCCCGTCCGTAGCGTAGTGGTAGACATTGTCCGTAATCGTATTGGCGTAGGCTTTGTCGATTGTACGGTATACCGCACCGTTGCAGTGGACCCAGATCATCCGCTCGCCCATGTCGATGACAAACAGAAGACCGCTCTCCTCACCGAACAGTTCAGCGTATTTCTGCTTCGCGTATCTGCTGGTATAGTCGTGCTGGCTGACAGTCACAACAGCCGCGTTCCCGTACTTGGTAAACTGTTCCATCTGCACGGCAAGAAGCTGCTCTTCCTCATCGGTGAACAGGTCCATACTGTCTTCCATCACCGTGCGGTAGGAGCCTTCCGCAGCAGCTGTGTTCATGTTCACGGACAGGCACAGAATGCCCAGCAGCGCCACCATCCATCTACGCATGGTCGTTGCCTCCTTCCCGTGCATAGAACGACGGCAGCGGCCGGGTCGCCGTTTCATTGTAGCGGGCAATCAGATCCAGACACATAATAGAGGCTGCCGCCAGGCACACCAGACTGCCGGCATAGTACCACCAGTCCTGCACCGGTTCCTGCCAGGCAACCACGAAGCTGTACACCACCGCTGCAAATGCCAGCATCAGGATCAGAACGCTGCGCTTGTTCCTCAGATGCCGGGCAACCCATAATGAACGCACAAACAGAATGGATTCGGCAATCAGGATCAGGAACGTCATTGCCTGCGCGCCTTCATAGGTCATGAGTTCTTCGCTGACCAGACCCGCAAGGCCGAACAGCGCTGCAAAGCTGATGACAATGGAAGCCAGTGCTCCGGCAACCGTCCGGAACAGCGGTATGCTGCTGAGTGCGCGGACTCTGCTTCTTGCCCTTTCCGACATGCTGAGCTCGTCCTCGTCGCTCAGCAGATAGCCTTTGTCGAACACATGGTTCTCCCTGTTACGGATCTCCTTGAGCTCCTTCCGGTATCTTCTTCCGGCAAGATACACCAGCAATGCGGAAAACCACAGTACAAACCGGGACGTAACCGAAACGAACACACTGAGCAGGATGAACAGCAGAACGGCTGCCAGAACCGTATTGCGCAGGAATACTTTCTGATCCGTCGGCAGGTCAATGTGTATCTTCCCGGTCTGACCGTTGACCACAGCATAGGCAACACGGTCCCCCTTCCGCCAGGTCAGGAACCATACCGGGAGATACACTGCTTCAGCACCATCATAGCGGGCATCCAGCAGCTTGCTCAGTTTCTTTCCGGAAGGCAGTTTCAGACTGGTCATATTCAGGCCTTTGCGGATATCGCTGAGCGCTTCCTCCTCGGCCTTGTCCATCACTTCCTTACGGTACAGTTCAGGACTGACGTTTGGTCTGTCGGCATACATTCCGGCCAGATAGCCGCTGCTGAACGGAATCAGGTCCTTCTTCCGGAACGGTGCAATGTCTTCCGCAATAAGATCATCAAAGTTCCTGGATGCATCATACGGTACTCCGTAAAGCCCTTTCTGCTTGATTTCCGTCAGGATGTCATACTCCTCATGGTAATCATATCCGCCGCGGGTATAGTCCCGGTATCCCTTGACCGTGAACGGATCTTCCCTGAATTTCACGTTGTACATCCAGTACGGAATATAGAAAGGACGGAAGCGTTCTATGAACTCCTCTTCCTTGAATTCCGTCGGTATGTACCACTTTTTCTCCAGTGCTTTGCGGTAGATGGTACGGCATTCCTGCTTGTCAATCCGGAACGGAATGATGCGCTTCGGCTCATTCATCCCGGAGATTTCCTCCTGCAGTACTGCTTCGGATCCACAGTACATGCAATAGGAGACTGCTTCATCGTTCATGCTCAGCAGCTCTGCACCGCAGCTGCGGCAGCGGTACATCCGGGCATCGCCCCAGGATGAGGTATCCGCGCTGTTTTCTACGCTGTACTCATCCGCATCATACGTATTGGCACAGTTGGCGCATACCAGGCACTGCCTGGCAATATCAAAGTGCAGTGTGCCGCCGCAGGATGGACATTTCATACCTGATCACCCCCTGTTCATTATGCCACAGAAAAGGACGGTTTCCCGTCCTTTCATCAATACTGTTCTGTCTCTTCGCTGCTGTCCACAAAGTCCGCCATGGTCTTCCGCCCCCTTGTATTGAGCTCGGATACCGTGACATTCGGGAACGGAACATTGATGCCGTTCCGGTAGAAGATCTGCAGGACTTCCTTGTTGAGGAAACGGTTCACACTGCGCACATCGTTCTCCGTACACCGGGCTATGACAGCGATGTTCACACCGCTCTCTCCCAGATCCGCTACACCCAGACAGCTCGGTCCGTCCAGGATCTTCGGATTCCTGTCTTTCAGCGCCGGCAGGTCTCTGGCCAGTACAGCCTCAACATAATCAATATCCTGGCCGTATTCAATACCGATCTTTATGTAGGCTACAGACGTCTCCTTCGTCATGTTCAGAACACCGGAGATATCGCTGTTGTTGAAGATCTTGATATTGCCGTCATGCGCCATGATCTTTGTGGTGCGCAGACCGATGTCCATGACCGTACCGCGGTAGTTATGGATTGTTACGATGTCGCCGACCCGGAATTCACCCTCGAATACGATGAAGATACCGGCAAGGATGTCCTTGATCAGACTCTGTGCACCGAGACCGATGACCAGGGACAGGACACCGGCGCTGGCCAGCAGATTCACGGAATCCATGCCTGCCAGATACATGCAGTAGAAGACCGCACCGATTGCACCGCCGTACTTGACGACCGACAGCAGCAGATGCCCGATGGTCTCTCCTCTCGCGCCGAGCAGCTGCGACATGATCCGTACCGGGATGCGGAACAATGTAATGAAGATTGCTGTGAACACCAGTACCATGACGCACTGGCTGAACGCAAAGATATTGAGTCCTCTGTCCCAATCATTGCTCAGGATGTAGTGAATGATGGAATTCTCTCTGTAGAAATGGTTGACGCCCAGAACGGATACCGCAACATAGAGCACCAGAATACCGCCGACAACACTGAACATCATCAGCAGTTTCTGCTCCGGACTGCGGTCAGCCCATGGAATGTATTTATTGTCCCAGCGTGAAGCTGCCTTCACCGTGGAAGCGTGGCGGCCTGACGGCAGGATGATGCTGAAGATCGGATTGTCCAGACCGTCTTCATCCTCGGCCATGGTCTCAAAGAGATACTCCTCTTCCTTGGTGGCCAGCGTAACCGTACCGGACAGGATCAGAATCAACAGCAGGCTGACCAGCGAAGTGATCAGCGACAGCGTCGATCTGAGCTGGTACATATTGGAACGAGGGATGGCTGTACCGATAAAGTATCCGTCTGTATAGCGGAAATACTGGAAATAGGATATCCCGTTCACCCTTGTGAATCCGTAGTAATCCAGGCCGGTGAATGCCTTCGGGCTCACACCAAGGTCCGCGGCCGTCCTGCCGATGCTGCCCTCATTCGGCGAGTACAGGCAGGTATTGTTCTCATCTGCGTCGAACAGAACGATGAATCCTCCGCTGAGCATGTCCGAAGAAAGAATGCTGCTGGTCTCTGTGGACGCAAAGATCCTGGCAGACAGATCGCTGCGCAGACCGATCTGCAGCAGTGAACGGTGCGGTGTCACCGCTCCGGCTGTATCCCCTTCATACGCAAACCGGGAAACATAGACCGTATTTCCTTCTGCATCCAGGGCTGTGTAGTAGTTGAACTGTACACCGACATACTGTGCCTGTTCACCGACATCGCTGACCATCGCATCCTGTACCAGTGAATCCATCCGTCCATCCAGCACCTGCAGGAAATCATAGGACTGATCCCCTTCTTTGTGGCTGATGGTGAAATACCAGTTCTCTGTATTGGTAGCGATTGTCCTGCCGTCTTCATCAAAGATATACAGTGTTTCCAGATGGTTGGCATCACAGAGCTCCTGCAGCTTTCTGCTCATGCCGACCGAGCGCAGGCGGTTTCCTTCGTCATCCTCCAGGAACACCCTGCTTCCGTCTTCATACACCGAATAGTACCTTTCCGTCGGTTCATTGAGCACGGAGGGATCTTCTTCCATCAGATAGGCAATCAGCCTGGCTTTGGAAAGGAATAGTTGATTGTAATAGTTCTGTATGACTTCCCGGTTGACCTGGCTTTCCCTGTACCTGGTAGTTACCTCTTCCAGTGCAAGCGCAGAATTCTCTATTCCTTTGGAAATCTCCAGCAGTGTCTGGGTATAGAACGTCAGTCCGTAGATCATGAATACGCCTGCCATCATCAGCGGCGTGACTTTGCGGAACACAGAACGATCGAAGATCAACGAATTCTCTTTGTCCCTGCCAAGGTAGATCTTCTCTGTCTGCACCGCATTGCGCACAAAATCATTGCGTACAATCACGGCATAGGCCAGGCAAAGAATCATAACCATGATGAAGCAGGAAACCGACCAGAACACAGCATAGCGATCATCCGCGAAGATATTGTCCGTATCCGCTACAGCACAGATTACCGTATTGTCTCCGTAGGTGCGTGAAACACAATGATAACGTACACCTTCAATGGTCTGAATCCCGGAATACCCATCATTCAGCGCTTCCATGGAAAGACCGGCATCCAGCGCGTTCTTCCCGGTCAGGCTGACGCCGTTATTCTCATAATACAGGAAGGAGGTGCTCTTCTTGTCTACAGCAAACATGAATCCATTGCTGCCGACTGCCGCATGGCTGAGGACCGCGGAAACATCCTTCAGGGAACCGGTCTGCACATCGAGCATGTTCGCGTCCGCACCAAGAACGAAGACGAATTTCCGGTCGTTGAACCGGAACGGATAGGAATACCAGTAGTAATATCCGTAACGGTTGTTCTCCAGAGCCGGCTCAACCGTACCATCTTCACTTCTTGTCCCCTGGATCAGCTTCATGGCGTTTTCCTGGGTCAGCAGGCCTCTGTAGACCAGATCCATGCCCACAAGATCCGTCGCCGGTGCCATGACAACCTTGGCATTGGAATCCATCAGAAAGAAGTAGTCAACCCCGGAACGCTCCACCATTTCCGTCATGACTGCTGAACGTGTCTCAACATCAGCAGTCGTAAGGTAATCGAACAGGCCGCTGATCATCAGCTGATACAGGTCATTTACCATATCCTGGTTGCCATCATGGTAGATGCGTACCAGTTCATCCAGATCTTCCTGGTTGGTCTGCAGTACACTGACTGCTTCATTCAGGGCCTGCTGGCTGGTCTCTTCCTGCCGCTTCAGAGCTGCC
>JAEEYJ010000130.1 GCA_016291725.1 Solobacterium sp. | reverse complement strand
GGTTCCATCGTAGCAGAAAAGCTTCTTCCGTGAAATCAGTAAAACAGTTCTATTATTCTATGTGGACTTGTCTGATGTGAATCGTGTTCCATACAGCAGACGGACCATCCGCAAAGCATTTCTATGAATGTAGTGAAATTTCTAAAGCTTCAGGAAAGGATCTGGAAGCCCTGGCTGATCCGAAAAGGGTTCAGGCGGATTTCCTTTCTTCTGGAAAACGGCACGTACTGTTTTAAAGATTACCGTTTTTATAGAATCCTGCCCGGTGAAAAGGTTAATCCCCTCAGGAGGATTATTGTCAGCACTTCGGAAAAGAATCCGGTTTCATATGATCATGGTTTATATGTTGTCCATAGAACGAAATCTACGTTTATATTTGATGACAACACCTATCAGGGTGAAACAAGCAGAGCAAAATTCAACCGGGCAGAATCAAGGTACGAACAGTATTACAGCCTTCTGCCTTACAGAGCCGTTCCGGTCTCATTTGATGATGACAGATGTATCATGACATCCGAAACCCAAAAAGAATTTCTTGATCGGAACCGCCTGATCGCAGTGAACAGGAGTCATTTTGATGAGAGTGTTGAATACCTGTTTACGGCATTGACAGGGACAGTACCGGTGATCAGGCAGATGGAATTCAAGGACAGTGTACAGGATGTTTACTTCTGTGTTCAGCACGGCGACTGCCACAATATGAATTTCTTCTGGACAGAAGCCGGCCCCAGGGTGATTGATCTGGACACGATCAAAGAATACCCGCTGTTCTTCGATATCATCTATTATGTTCATTCATTTATGTCTGACAAAGCGTTTGAAGTATTCAGCAGCACCAGTTTCCTGAATAAAGCAGAGGAGACTCTGGACCGTCTGGGCATACCCCGTGAGGAGAATCCGCTGGACCGGTATCTCGCCGCATATGTATACACCAGGAGCAACAGGATGGACTACAATACGCCCTACCGTCATCTGTGCTTCAGTCTGATTGGTATCACAGCAGCGGATCTGAGCAAGTACCCTATGACAGCCGCAGCTGTTCAGGAATACCGAAGACGTGTGAAGCACTACGGAAGACGATTAACAGCGTGGTGACCGTACCGTCACCTGCATCCTGCAGAGCCTGTGCGATTCTGCATCAATGGAAACCATGCTTTCAGACGAACACTGCATATACGTAAACATGCAAAACAAAAACCGCAGAACCTGCGGTTTTTATCTGTATGGTGCGGATGACAGGACTTGAACCTGCACGAGTCGCCTCATATGAACCTGAATCATACGTGTCTGCCAATTTCACCACATCCGCGTGCTTTGTAATTATAGCAGATACGTTTGATTTGTAAACAGGTATTTTACTGCTCCGTATATTTTCTTCCTTTCAGGATGAAGGATGCCAGTTCTTCCCTGCAGCCTGCGTACGCAGATACAGGGAGGCAGGCCTCCGTGCTCTGACCGACTTTGCTGCTGTACTGCGCAGCGTACTGCAGCGCATCCTCTCTGCGCAGACCGCAGTTCACAGCAATGCAGTAGGCTGCCATAAGAGCATCCGTTGTCCCGGTCCTGTCCACCGTTGTACGGTAGAGCGGCTGTACTTCCAGCATCTCCTCTTCCCGGATCATCTTTACACCATGATGGTTCTGCTGGAACAGCACTTCCCTGCCGGTCATGCCGGATATGCTCTTCAGGATGATTCCCGCATCCTTGTCCGCCGGGAGTTCATACATGGCATCGTTGTCCGTGTACACAACAGGCGAGAAGGAAAGCAGGATCCGGATCCCTTCCTCCGGCTCAGCCAGTCTGCCCAGTCCCAGGGACAGATGCAGCTTTCCTGCAAAGGCTTCCGCTGCAGCGAACAGGATGCCGGAATCGTCGTAGACCAGCGCCTCCTCGCTCAGAATCAGCCCTTCGTAGTCATCCGGGTCAATCCAGCCGAACAGGTCTTCACTGTATACACTCTCTGCACCGGGGACGATCATGGATCTCGTTCTGCCCTGCCGGTCGATCACGGTATAGGAACTTCCGTGGATTTCTTCTGTCAGATCTTCGAATGCGATGCCGCGCTTCTGTGCTTCCAGAAGCACCGCATCGGCACTGATCCCCGTACCGACCGAAGAGATCAGATCATAGTCCATATTCAGGGACTGAAAGGCATTGGCTGCGTTCCAGCCGCTGCCGGCGATTCTGTTCCATGTACGCAGCGGCCGGAGCTCTTCCCCGTCTTTGGGCAGTTTCTCCGTCAGTACTGCAGTGTCCTTTCTTGCCGGACCGGCAATCAGATATTTTCTCATATGACAATAATAAATGCTTGCAAAGAAAAATACTATCTGCTACTATATGAAAGCACTTGTTAGTGTGCTTATGCGCCGATAGCTCAACTGGATAGAGCATTTGACTACGAATCAAAAGGTTACGGGTTCAACTCCTGTTCGGCGCGCCATTTCGGGATGTAGCACAGCTTGGTAGTGCACTTGATTTGGGATCAAGGGGTCGCAGGTTCAAATCCTGTCATCCCGACCATTCCTATGGCGAGGTAGCTTAGTTGGCTAGAGCAATCGGTTCATACCCGGTAGGTCGTGGGTTCGACTCCCACTCTCGCTACCATTTTCCCGAATCAGATGCAGCGGAGGTCCGGACCCTTAGCTCAGTTGGTCAGAGCTGTCGGCTCATAACCGATTGGTCGGGGGTTCGAGTCCCTCAGGGTCCACCATTACGGAGGAATACCCAAGCGGTTGAAGGGACCGGTCTTGAAAACCGGCAGGTCGGTTACGCCGGCGCCAGGGTTCGAATCCCTGTTCCTCCGCCATCCCGTCATTATTATCGCGAGGTAGAGCAGTCTGGTAGCTCGTCGGGCCCATAACCCGGAGGTCGTTGGTTCAAATCCTTCCCTCGCAACCATTGGTCCTGTAGCTCAGTCGGTAGAGCACGGCACTGAAAATGCCGGTGTCGGCAGTTCAATTCTGCCTGGGACCACCATAAAACCAGGAAGCGATTCCTGGTTTTTTATTGTCTACAGCAGTTCTTCCAGCGAAGGGATGGACTGTGCCGCACCGGCTTTCTGCACCGTCATGGAGCTCGCCCTCGCAGCTGTGGCCATCGCTTCCTGCGGCGTCTTTCCCAGCAGCTTCATCGCCAGGAAATAGCCGGTGAACGTATCGCCTGCAGCCGTCGTATCCACAGCTATGACCGGGAACGCATCCTGATGGAAGAATTCCTCTCCTGCGCTGTACCAGGCACCGTCCGTGCCTGCGGTCAGGATGAGTTCCTTGCCGGGATACTTCCTGCGCAGATCCTCGATGATCATGGACGGATCATAGGCCTCCGATTCTGCCAGTGCCCGTCCTTCCACCTCATTGACGATGAAGGTGTCCACACAATCCAGCGGATAGCTGAAAACCTTCTCATTCATCGGTGCAGTATTGAATACGATCTGCATGCCTTTTCCATGTGCCTTGTTCAGAAGGTATGCCATACCGGAGATCTCATTCTGCACCAGCAGAATATCCCCGGCACTGAAGTGCTCCAGAACCCGGTCAATGAGTTCCTTCCCGATTTCCTGATTCGCACCGCCGTAGAGAATGATCCGGTTCTCCCCTTCACAGGTCTCGATGATCGCATGCCCGGTTACGGAATGTTCATCGGTTTCCAGCCAGTCCGTATGCACACCGTAGCTCTCCAGATATGTGCGGAAGACCTCACCGTCCGCACCGATCCTGCCGGCATGGTAGGTCTCTGCACCGGCTTTGGCCAGCGCGATGGACTGGTTCAGGCCCTTGCCGCCCAGATTGCGCATGTAGGACAGCGAGGACTGTGTCTCCTTCGGTTCGGTAAAATGCGGCATATTGTATACATGATCGATGTTCAATGATCCGAAATTCAGTACTTTCATAATCCTGTCTCCCTGCTCTAATAGTAACTGTCCGTATGTACTGCACGCAAGAAAAAGCAGGTCACTTCTGTACCTGCCTCACTCTGTATTTACTGCCGTCATATACAATGACCGAACATCCGTCCGCTGCTTCATCGAATGCCGCATTCTCCCAGTACTGGTCCAGTATATAGTCCACACCGTACTGTTCGATGTACTCACAGGTCTTTTCGTAGTGGGGATTCCCTTCTTCCCGCCAGGAGAAGTGCCGCCGGGCAATGTTGAAGAAGTCTTCATCCACGCTTACGAACCACTCATTGCGCGGCGTAAAGATCTGGTACGCATCCGGCATATACACCAGGGTGGATCCGCTGTGCGACAGCAGTACGGTCTGCCCATCCTTCGGATTCTCCCTGTCCAGGGCAATCAGTGCCTGCAGAGCATTGTATTCATCAGGCTCCACTTTATGGTACGGGTCTTCCTGCTTCCCGTCCCGGATGTAGATCCAGTACTGTCCCTTGTACAGGGACGGGTACCAGGAACCGAGATTGCCCAGCAGCACGGCAGTACACAGCACTGCCTTCATCCCCCAGCGTCCGGCGGTGTATTCCTTCACCCGGTCATAGACCAGCGCAAAGAAGACCGCTTCCGTCAGTGGGTTGAACAGTGTCAGGAAATTGCGGTAGAACACATGCCCGGTCATGGTGGCTTCCAGCATGACAATGCACAGAGGATTCAGGAAGAAGATCATCAGGAGGACTGCCAGATCCTTCAGGTATCCTTCCC
>JAEEYJ010000001.1 GCA_016291725.1 Solobacterium sp. | reverse complement strand
TCTCTCCGGGAGATGCCGTACCGATCCCGTTCAGCAGTTCGTACAGATACAGATAGGCCAGCGAAGTGCTGATCCACCGCCAGTTTCCCCTGCGCACTTCCGTACGCCAGGTAAAGTATCCTCGCAGCTGTTCCGGTGTCAGTTCCTGGTATGTCGTAAAGTACTGCTTCAATGTACCGTCCCATGGTGCATCATCCGTGTAGTCTTCCATGAACTTAGCCTGTACATAGAAATTGCGGCACCGCTCCTGGAAACCGCCGCTTCCGTACCGGTACAGACGGCGCATTTCCCGGATCCTTGCCGGGACGGCTTTCTTCGGATTCTGCACCGGTCTGTGTCCGGCTGGAAGCGGTGTGTCCTGCCAGGCATTGTCTGCGGGACGGCTGCTGTCCAGAACAATGGTGAATCCCTGGGACGAAACCGTATGCATTGCGCTGTCCAGCAGACGGAACACCGTATCCGGATCATTGCACAGTTCCATCCGGATGCCGATCCAGTTCTCTCTGTGCATGCGGAAAGGTGCGCACAGCCACGGTGCAGTGTCCTGCGGCCTTTCCCCGCTGTACTTCATATCACAGGCTTCGATGATCCTGCCGCTTTCCGGATCCTTGCGGCGCATCAGAAGCGCTGCCCACTTGCCGCTCTGCGGTTCTGCCAGAACAGAAAAACCAGGATAATCAGCCCATTTGAACTGTTCCCTGATATGGTATTTCTCCTCTGCGTACGCTGTCAGCTCTGCCAGTTTCATCGCCGGAACGGAAGAATCCTCCAAGTACTTTCATTATAGCAAAGCGCTCGTACAGCCCGAAGAAAAACAGCCTTTTCAGGCTGTCTTACTGATTCAGGAATGCTGCGAAGGGATTGGGTTCCTCCTTCGGCGGCTGAACCTTGACTTCCAGATCGAAGTCCTCCAGCAGCAGAGTCGTCATATCCGCGGACGCATCCTTCATGATCCGCTCGGACTGAGCCAGGATTGCGTCTTCCACGACATTTCTGGCCAGACGGCCGTTGCCGGCTTCTGCCGCATTGATCGACTGGACTTTGTCAAAGTACTCTGTCAGCGGCTGAGCGACCTCATCCGCCAGCACATAGCCCTTGCCTTTGGCCTGCAGCACAGCGATCCGGTACAGCTCGTCGCCGGTATAGTCCGGGAAGTTGATCACGTTCGGGAAACGCGACTTCAGACCGGAGTTGGACTCCAGGAAGGTTGCCATCTCTTTCTTGTAGCCGGCGAGAATGACGATCAGATCATCCCGGTTGTCTTCCATGGCCTTGACAATGGTATCAATGCACTCCAGACCGAACGCATCGTCCTTGCCGCGGTACAGGGAGTACGCTTCATCGATGAACAGGACACCGCCCATCGCAGATTTGATGACCGACATGGTCAGCGGTGCGGTCTGGCCGACATACTGCGCAACCAGATCCGCGCGGGTAACTTCCACCAGCTGGCCCTGGGACAGGGCACCGATGGCCTTCATATAGCGGGAAAGCAGACGGGCAATCGTCGTCTTGCCGGTACCCGGGTTGCCGGTATAGATCATATGCATGGATACAGACGCTGTCTTCATGCCCTGCTCACGCCGGATCGCCTGTACCTGGATATGGGACTGCAGCTGCTTGATGTAGTCCTTGACCATGTTCAGACCGACGATGTTGTTCAGCTCTTCGTTGACCGCTGCCAGCTCCTCTGCGCTTGTCTTCGATCTTGTCAGGGTAATGCGGGTATCGCCGAATACCGCAACCGGACGGTCATCCGTTACCTTCAGCACGGTTTCCGCACCGGTCCAGACACTCTTGTCCAGTACGACCTGGCTCAGGTTGATGTAGAAATCATTGAACAGTGACGCAATGGCATCCATACCGTTCGTCTTGTCGTAGTGCTTCTTGATCCAGTCAATGAACTCCGGCTCATAGCTGATGCCCAGCGCCAGATTCTGGGTGCACTTCTTCTCCAGTTCCGCCCACAGTTTCTCGATGACTTCATCCACACCGGCTTCATCCAGCGCTGTGAATGTAATGGTATCCAGTACATGGTACAGGAAGCTGGCGCCGAAGGCGTCCTGCAGGGCGCCGGTTCCCTTGGTTGTAAAGAACACCAGGTACTTGCCGTCCGCGGAGAAGGAATCCACCGCGTCCTTGACCAGACCGGTCTGGTTCTCCACCAGAATGCCCTTGTTCAGTACATAGCGCTTCGAAAGGATGACCTTGCCGTCGCATACCAGCGAATTGACCATCCGCAGGAAGGACGGGAATCCTGTTTCGAAGTTCTCGAAGCAGAGCACTTCCCCTCTGCCTGTCAGTCCCTTGTACAGGTCCTGCAGGAAGATCTGTTCCTGGGCGCCGCTCTGATACAGGCTCATATCTACCGTGTAGACTTCATCGCTCAGCAGTATCTGCCTCTCATACAGGCATCTGACCGCTGTGCTCAGCGCAGCGTGCCTGCCGCTGCCCTTCGGACCGGAGATGACCAGCACATTGCGTGCTTTGCCCGGATCCGTGCCCATGACAAAGGGACGGCGGAAAGAAATCATCAG
>JAEEYJ010000129.1 GCA_016291725.1 Solobacterium sp. | reverse complement strand
AGCCACCTTTGCCCTGACCGATGATGGGCAGCTGATCTGGATGGATGAGAAAGAGGATGTCGGCAAAGACCTGCTCTTTGAAAAGATGTCCGATGAATGTGATACACCCATGTTCGAAACCATCGCTCAGGCGTTTGATGAAGGAGAAGGTAGCGAAAGATCCGGTGCGACCAGTGATTATCATATCGCCGTCGTTAAAAAGGACGGTCAGTATATCCGTATACTCGCTCAGAAAGACGAGACAGCCCAGCAGCTGGAAGAAGCTATCTTCACCTCTGATGATTGGGAAGCTGCCCAGGCCGCATATCTGGAGTATGCGAAAACGCTGCCTGTCGTTTCTACTGAGATCATCACGGATATTCCCATGACTCAGGAAGAGCTGGACTCGCTCACGGGCAAGACCTTCGGCGAGCTTGAAGAGGAAGGCTTTGAACAAACCAGCTCGGGAGAAAACGGGTTTGAAATAGAAATCATGATGAATTACGGGTTGTATGAGTACAGATTCATCGCCAATGAGTCCTCTGAGAGGTATTATGAACTGATGGAAAACGATGCTGGTTGCAGCTCCTTAACAGTAAAGAGCGCCAGCCTGTATGATCTTTCCGGCCGTGCATTTGACCTGGACTACAATGCAGACGGGTCCTATAACAGCAGTGTCACCCAGGACGTACTCGGGGAAGGCCTCGACTTTTTGCAATCCATCTATGACGCGGTTACAAACGGTGAGTTCGATCTGAATGTATTCACCGATGTGCTGAAGGATGCGACCCCGGAACAGGCAGAACAGATCCAGGCGATCATTGACATGATCTCAAGCATGTCAGAAGGAACGCCCGAAGTACCTGTTACCAGCGCAGAATAACCTCATTGAAGCATGAAACGCTCACGGCTGAAAACCGCGGGCGTTTTTTAATATATTCAACTTTCGGATTGGCAGACGTTTCCTACCCGGCAATCAGCTATCCGGCTTAAGTCAGCAGATGGAAGAATGCTTCCACTTCCGCTTTGTGCTTTCCTCTGCACACGATATGATGATTATTGATTGGATTAGTGAGGAAATAGGAGAAATCATCCAGCCCGATCCGCACCTGTGTACGGCACAGCATATCACTGAAGGGTGCGTTCTGAATAACGCCCTCCTGCGCATAGAAGCGTGACAGATCTCCTGCGCATTTGAAGATAGTGCAGTCACCTTCAGCGAATTCTCCCTGTACTGCCGCCCCGATTCCGGACTCAAAGTGGGTATTAAGGCAATAGGAATCCAGCATCGTTGTCGGTACCGTGCAGTGCGCAAAGGTAGCGCATTTTGCCTTGGTATCAAAACGGCTGGGATTGCACATGAACACAGGCTCTCCCGTGATACTGCCCAGTACTGCCATGGACAGCAGTGCCGGCATATCCCCTTCGCATCCGCCGTATACGCCCAGGCTGTTCAGGATAGAAAGGCCCAGGCAGCCGGTGGTATGCACGCTGTCCAGCAGGTCAAAACAGCGGACAGACACGCCGCACAGAGCGTATTTCTCTACCAGCCTCTGGAAAGCGCCATAGACATACAGTGCCTTTTCGATCTCTTCCGCAGGGAAATTCTGTTTTTTGAAGGCTTCCGTATACTCATTTTCCGTATAGCTGTTCCGGGCGATCTCTTGAAGCAGTTCCTCCATGGGAATGGAAACAAAACCCAGTCCCAGCTTCCGCATCACTGTGTCCGCATCATAATCGCTTGCGATCAGCCAATCAGAAGGTTTACCGATGCATCCAAGTTTTTTCCCGCGCAGTGCATGCAGCCCGCGATGTGCGTTCCGCAGTGCTTTGATCTGCCCCGCGATCTCCTGGAGATCCCCATGCAGGATCTGCCCGTGACCGCCGTGTCCGTTCAGATAGCTGAGTATTTCCATGGAGGCCGCCAGGGAGTTGGATTCCCCGCTTGTGAGAATATAGCACGGATGGTCTTTCAGCTGCTGGAACACTTCAAGAAAATATCCTTCGCTGCCGCCGGAAGCTACATACAGCAGGGCAAAGTCATCTGCCAGATACTGCTCCAGCTGTACCCGCTGCAGTTTTTCCCCTATCGCCTGCTCTAAAGCATGAATATACTCATCCATCCGTTCATCCGTCACCTGGGACAAAGGACTGCGGATCTGGTAGAAATCGATCATGTTCAAACCTCCCCATTCGATCTGTTTTCTTTCATACTAACTGAGATGATCCATTTCAGCGAACAGAAATCAGTTTGCAATATAGAACACTTTTGCGCCATGTGCGGGTACTTCAGCTGAAATGCTTTCCCGGAATTCAGCATTTTCTCCGTTCCACAGCTCTCTCGCATTATGATCCTGTCCGTTAAGCTCCAGCTCCTCCATAGAGAAAGCTATTTGCCCGCTTTCGCTTCCCGTATTGAAAACCGCAATATAGGCTCCGCCTTCACAGTCGCCGGCAGTCCAGACGACGAACTCGTTTCCACCCGAGCATCTTCTGAATACCTGACGGGCATTTCTTGAATTACGGTGCATTCTCAAAATACGCTCATTAGTGATCAGGTTCATTGTGAACTCATCAAACCCTGTCATTTCGCCGCCGATGATCAACGGTGACCTCATGATGCTCCATAGGGTCATCATGGTGATCTGCTCATCTTCAGTAAAGGCGGTTCTGTTGTTCTTATCATAATCCTGCCGGATCGGCCCGATGGGAAGCATGTCCGCATCCGGATAATGTCCGGCTCCCGCGTGTATGCTCCACTTTTCCGCGCGCTCAAACATTGCATACAGGAGCTTCCAGTCATCCCAGAAGTCATCCGTAATGCGCCACATGTTTGCGACCTGCTTATATAGTTCCGCCTTCTCAAGCAATGCCGGCCCCGGAGAAAGGGAGAGGATCATGCCCCTGCCGCAGTTCTCAAGCGCCCTGGAAATCATGAGCAGTTCTTCTTCCTCGTGCGGAAGCTCCCTGCAGATATCGTCACACTTGATGTAGTCGACACCCCACTGTGCGTACAGCTGAAAGATAGAATCATAATATGCCTGTCCGGCATCATTGGCCTTTGCGCCATACATGTCCGGGTTCCATACGCAGATACTGTTGAATCTTGCGGCATCCCGGGCGGCTTTATCCGTTCCCAGCACCGGGCAATTCCGATGGACTGCCTGACGCGGGATCCCGCGCATGATATGTATCCCGAACTTCAGGCCAAGAGAATGCACATATTCCGCAAGAGACGCAAAGCCCCTTCCATCAGCAGCGGATGGGAACCGGTTCGGAGCAGGATGCAGTCTTCCATACTCATCCATGCACAGATCCGCAAACGGCCTGTATTCATGGTTTGTCGCACCGGGCTCATACCACTGTATGTCCACGATCACGTATTCCCAGCCGAATCTCTTCAGATTTGCTGCCATGAACTCAGCGTTCTGACGGACTTCCTTTTCCGTCACTGCAGCGCCATAGCAGT
>JAEEYJ010000128.1 GCA_016291725.1 Solobacterium sp. | reverse complement strand
TTCTTCCATGAAATGCAGCTGTGGGCGAGTGAGGGATACTTCGTATTCTTCACGAACATCAAGGGCTCGGACGGCCGTGGGGATGACTTTGCGGATATCCGCGACGACTATGGCGGAACCGACTTCCGCAACCTGATGGACTTCACGGACGCTGTACTTGCCAAGTATCCTCAGATTGATGAACAGAGAGTCTGTGAGACCGGTGGGTCCTACGGTGGATTCATGACCAACTGGATCATCGGCCATACCGATCGTTTCTGCGCTGCAGCGTCCCAGCGTTCCATCTCCAACTGGAAGAGCTTCTCCCTGATTGCGGACATCGGACTCGTATTCGGTCCGGATCAGTGCGGTGCGGAAGGCCTCTTCGGCGATGCCAACGATGAAAAGCTGTGGAACCATTCCCCGCTGAAATACGCAGCGAATGTGAAGACACCGACCCTGTTCATCCACAGTGATGAAGACTACCGCTGCCCGCTGCCGGAAGGCATGCAGATGATGCAGGCACTGGCCTACAGGAACATTGAGACAAGGCTGGTGATCTTCCACGGGGAGAACCACGAACTGTCGAGATCGGGCAAGCCGCTGCACAGAATGCGCAGGCTGCAGGAGATTACCGACTGGTTCAACAAGCACGCAAAGTAAGGGATATGAAAACAGGGGTATGAACCCCTGTTTTCATTACATGTTCAGTCTACCGGGTCATCCTTCAGCATGGCCTTCATGCCGGCGAGCCGTTCTGCCTGTTCTTCTTCTGAAAGCGCATCTTCGTGGATTGTACCGACCGCGCCGTGAATCATCGGCTGAGGGAAGTATTCATCCAGGTATTCCAGCATTTCCCGGTCGAAGTTCTTTCTGACGCTGATCTGCCGGTCGAAGACCATGGTCCAATCATCATCTGCTGTGCAGGGCTTCCATTCCGGCAGACTTGAATGATCAGGAACACCGTACGCAGCGAATGACGTCCAGGCCCTGGCCATTCTGTCCTCCAGGATATCCGTAACGCCTTCCTCGAGCAGCCTCGGCACCATGTGTGTATTCCGGAACACAAAAGGAATCTCTCCCAGATGCCACGCCGGGGTATGCTCCATACACGTTTCATAGGCATATTCATAGAGATAGACCGGCGCTTCGCTGACAGCGGCTTTGTTCAGTGCATACTTCAGTGCAGGAATACGCATGAAGCGGTCAACGAATGCTGCATCACAGATGTTCTTCTGCGGCCATGCGTCCTTGAACAGGCGCAGGACATCATCCGTACGCTCGTGATAGAACGTACGCAGGAAGGACATCTTTTCGTCTTCCGTCATCTCATATTTGTTTTCCGGAGAGAGGGTATAGCTGAATTCTGCAAATGCGGAACCGAGCAGTACAGGCACTTTCAGACTGTACGGATTGAATCCTGCTGCATAGCAATCACCGGCGTACCAATCATCCGGAAGCGGACTTCCACCGATGTATTCCCCGCGGGCAAGCAGCCCCGGCACCAGCTTTTCATGGGTTTTGGCAAGCAGCTGGTACGGTATCCGTTCCAGTTCTTCCACCTTGTTCAGGCCAAGCGCCTGCATCAGCTCCGTGACGACAGCCTTTCCATTGTGCCATGCCGGTACATTCTCCATGGAGGGGACAATGCCGCTCTGGATGATGGCTCTGTGATACAGACCATCTGCAGCTTTCACCTGCATCAGATCCCTGACCTTGAAGCCGCCGCCCGACTGGCCGAAGATTGTCACATTGTCCGGATCGCCGCCGAAAGCCGCAATGTTGTCATGGATCCACTGCAGTGCTGCTACAATGTCCGCGTGCCCTGCATTGGCGGAATTACGGTACTTATCGCTGAACGGGGACAGATCAAGATAACCGAGGATGTTCAGGCGATGGTTGATCGATACAAGTACGATATCGTCCTTGTCAGCCAGTGCATGTCCGTCATAGTACATGTGTTCGATCGCACTGCCTGCTCCGTATCCACCGCCGTGCAGCCAGACCATGACCGGTCTTCTGTGTTCTGTATCCGCGTGCTTTGTCCATACATTGAGGAACTGGCAGTTTTCATTGTCCTGTACGAAGCGCAGCGGCATCATGGTTTCATCGCCGGCAGGGGAAGGCCCCATCGGCGTGGGACAGCGGAAACCATAGCCGTAGGCTGCTTTGATCCCTTCCCACGGTTCAACCGGCTGCGGCATCCGGAACCGCTCTGCTTTTGCGTATCTGATTCCAAGGAAGACATTGACGTCTCCGGAAGTATAGCCTTTCAGCTTTCCCTTTGCTGTCTCGACGACAACGGATCTGGTTGTCTTGGTCATACTGTATTCTCCTGCTTGTATTATAACCGTGAACAGTGCCGGCAAGAGCACATTCCCGCTGTTTCTGCTATACTCAAAGCATATGGAAGACATCTGGGTCATCTGCGGCAGAGCGTACAGGATCATCCGCCTGCTCGGCCATGGAAAGGGAGGCTATTCCTGGCTGGCGGAGTGCTGCGGACAGCCGGTCGTTGTCAAGCAGATCCATCATGAACCGTGCGATTACTATGCTTTCGGCAATAAGATCGAGGCGGAATGCCGGGACTATGAGCGTCTGCTGGCTGCTGGCATACGCATTCCTGTAATGATTGCCGTGGACAAGGAAGAAGAACGGATCGTCAAGGAATACATAGAGGGGGACACTGTCTTTGATCTGATCAGAGACGGCAAGCCGGCAGAACCGTATCTTGTACAGGTGCGGGAGATGGCGGAACGTGCAAAGTCTGCCGGGCTGAATATCGATTACTATCCTACCAACTTCGTCATCAACGGCGGACAGCTCTGGTATATCGATTATGAATGCAATGATTATTCGGATGAATGGAGCTTTGAGCGATGGGGCATCCGGTACTGGTCACGGACACCGGAGTTCGAGGAACAGCTGAGGAGCAAATGAAAAGAGGAAGCGCAGAGCTTCCTCTTTTTTACATAAGACCGGGAGAGTCTTGTTCAGTTACTGTTCTTCCACCTTACCGGCTTTGACACGATAGTAT
>JAEEYJ010000127.1 GCA_016291725.1 Solobacterium sp. | reverse complement strand
TGGACACCGGTCCGCCAGGCGCAGGTATCCCACTTCAACTGGGATGATGAGCAGAACGCCTTTGATCCTTCCAAGGCATGGTTCGCCATCAAGACCGTCCAGCTGCCTTATGAGTACAACTGGCCGATGACCCACAGAGCGCTGGAAGGCTCCATCAAGCTGATCGAGGCGAAGTGGGCAGAAGAGAGCGAAGCTGTGGAGAATACCTACAGGAAACTGGAGGAAACGGATGAGAAAGCGGAAAAGGAATCCCTCAGCGACTCCACGACCCGCCAGGCGCAGAAAGCCATCGAATGGGCCAAGGATATGGCCGGCTTCTTCGCCAACGACTTCTGGCGTGAGGACCAGTACGAGTAATACTGGCTGAATCAGTATTATGAAAAGAGGGTGCTTCACCCTCTTTTTTCTGTATTACAGCAGTATGCCGGTCACCGGCCCGCTCTCCGGCACCGGGAAGGCGGTGGTCCAGAGCTCTTCAATGTATACCTGATCACCTTCGAAGGTAAACCGCCAGGTATATTCGAAGCATCCTTCGCACCAGCGCAGATGAACGAGAAGCACATGGTCTCCTTCAAAGCAGGCATCCGCTGCCAGCACCTGCATGGCATCCTTCTCTTCGTTCTGGATACTGATGTACCGGTCACCGGTCATCAATGCCGGGATGGTATACTCACCACCGTCTTCGGTGCAGGTCATGCAGGCACCGTAGACGCCGAAGTCGAAGCGTACGGCAGTCAGTCCGCTGCCGGCCGGCAGTCCGATGAAGCCTTTCTTCGGGGTGATGAATCCTCTGTCAATGCGGATGGTGCGTCCGTTGATCCTGTCCCGCAGCGGACTGTACGGATGGACGGCAGGCTGCGGCAGGCTGAGGGAAGCGAGCTTCCGCTGCAGGCTGCGGTACGCTTCGGGATCCTCTTCTGTCTTCCGGAAAGCTTTCAGGAAGTCCCAGGTAATGTCCAGGGTACGCTGCTGGTTCAGGGCACCGAGGGCGGTCTCTGTGATGGAGATGATCATGTCTTCCTGCGGGAAGACGATGGTGAACTGTCCGAAGGCACCGTCTGCCCGGTAGACGCCTTCCGGCCGGCACAGCCAGATCTGGTAGCCGTAGCCGACGAAGTTGTCAGCGGCGACCGGATTGTGCAGGGCTTCGCTGGCATTGTCGTTCTGCTTGGTGGTGGAGCGTCTGACGAAGTCTTCCGGCAGGATCCGTTCGCCGTTCCAGACCCCACCGTCCTTGTACAGCTTCATGAGCCGCAGATTGTCCTCGGTCGCGGTGAACATCCCGCCGGCGCCGAGCGATGTGCCGTCCGCCATGGGCAGGCAGCGTACATTGGCCGCGTCGATGCCGATTCTGTCGAACAGGCGCGGTGTGAGGTAGTCCAGCAGGCTCATGCCTGTTTTCTTTTCAACGATGGCAGCGAGCAGGGTGGAGCCGGCGTTGTTGTAGAAGAATGCGGTACCGGGCCGGTAGACAATGTCATGGGCCAGGAAATCCTTGATCCAGTGTTCGGTATTCGCGGTGTCATCCACCATGCCTGTGCCCATGCACAGTACATCGTGGATGGTCATCTGCAGCAGGTATTCGGAAGGATTCTCCGGGAGCTGTTCCGGAAAGATGTCCGCGATGCGCTCGTCCAGTGCGAGCCGTCCTTCCTGCAGGGCAATGCCTACTGCCGCTGCTGTATAGGTCTTGGAGTGGCTCTGGAGCGCATGGCGGTACCTCTTTGCATAGGGATGCCACCAGCCTTCGGCAATGATTGCATCATGGCGCATGATCATGATGCTGTGCATTTCCGTGTCTGCGTGCTCCAGGGCATCGATGTAGTCCAGGATTGCGCGGGATGATACGCCGGCTTCTTCCGGTGATATACGTCTGAATTCTTCTGTCATACTGCCTCCTGTTTTTTGTGAAAACGTTTACATACTTGCTTTACAAGACTATAATGACAGTAATGATGGTTTTGCACAACATCTATAATCATAGGAGGAAAAGATTGTGAAGAAACTGATGAAATTGTTCCTGGCGGGAACGATGGTCATGGGTCTGACAGCCTGCGGCGGCTCCGACGGCGGCAACGGCGGCGGAACATCCGATGAAGACTCTGAACTGGTGAAGGCCGCCAAGGAAGAGGGCGAGCTGATTGTCTACGGTTCCTGCGAAGAGGATTACCTGGCAGCTGCCTGCGCACATTTCGAGGAACTCTACGGCATCAAGGTCCAGTACCAGAGACTGTCCACCGGTGAGGTCCAGGCGAAGATTGAAGAAGAGAACGGCAACCCGTCCGGCGACGTTTGGTTCGGCGGAACAACCGATCCGTACAACATTGCGGCAAAGAAGGGTCTGCTGGAAGCGTATGAAGCAGAGAACGCAGTACATCTGCTGGGACCGGCCTACCGCGATGCGGACGGCTACTGGTACGGTATCTACAAGGGTATCCTGGGCTTCATGGTCAACAAGCCTGAGCTGGAGCGCAAGGGCCTGGATGTACCGGAAGACTGGGCTGATCTGCTCGATCCGAAGTACCAGGGTCTGATCTGGCTGTCCAACTACAACACAGCCGGTACAGCGAAGCTCGTCATCAACACTATGATCCAGAAGTACGGACATGACGAAGGCATCCAGTACCTGGTTGATCTGGACAAGAACATCCAGGTCTACACGAAGTCCGGTTCCGGTCCGTCCAAGAACGTCGGTACAGGTGAGTGCGTCATCGGCATCGGCTTCCTGCATGACGGCATTGCCCAGATCGTTGACAACGGCTATGACAACATCGGCCTGGTCATTCCGAGCACAGGCACATCGTACGAAATCGGTGCGACAGCGATCTTCAGAGGCGCTCAGCACCCGAATGCAGCAAAGCTGTGGATTGAATACGCACTGTCTCCGGAGTGCGTGGAACTCGCTGCACAGAACGGTTCCTACCAGTTCCTGGTCATTGACAATGCGAAGCAGCCGGATGTCGTCGAAGAGTTCGGTCTGGATCCGAACAATGTCATGGACTATGACTTTGAGGATGCCAAGGCCAACACAGAGCAGTACATTGCGGATGTAATGAACGCGCTCGGCGGCGGCGACGACAGATTCAAGACAGAATAACAGTCGGAACAACCGAAGAATGCCGGGCGGAGGAATCTGCCCGGCATTTGCCGTATGGAATCCATAGAGAGGAGGGTGAATATGGCAAAAAACCAAAGCAGGGAGCTTGACCGTAAAAAGTTCTTTGCGGATCCGATCATGGTAACGACGATTGTTGTTCTGATCGTATTCCTGACACTCTTTATTCTGTACCCGCTGGCCATCCTGCTGGTGGACAGTGTACTGACAGGCAACGGGGTCTCCCTGGAAGTATTCCAGAGGGTCCTGGGGATGCCCAGCTTCCGAAAAGCGATTACGAATACCCTGAAGGTCGGTTTCCTGGTCGGTATTCTGTCCGCGCTGATCGGTCTGCTGTTCGCCTACGTAGAGGAATATGTCCAGCTGAAGACGAAGGTGCTGGAAGGGCTCTTCCGGGTCATCAGCCTTCTGCCGGTCGTATCGCCGCCGTTCGTGCTGTCTTTGTCCATGATCATGCTGTTCGGAAAGGCGGGAATCATCACCAGATACCTGCTGCACATCTATGAGAACAACGTCTACGGATTCTGGGGCATTGCGATTGTCCAGACCCTGACGTTCTTCCCGGTGTGCTACATGATGATGAAGGGACTGCTCAAGAACATTGATCCTTCCCTGGAGGAAGCCGCCCGGGATATGGGCGCATCCCGCCTGAAGGTATTCAACACCGTTACGCTGCCGTTGATCCTGCCGGGTCTGGGCAATGCGTTCCTGGTTACATTCATTGAGTCGATCGCTGACTTTGCGAACCCGATGATCATCGGTGGTTCCTACGACACTCTGGCGACTTCCATCTATCTGCAGATCACCGGTGCGTATGACAAGCAGGGTGCTTCAGCCATGGCTGTCGTCCTGCTGATGATCACCCTGATGATGTTCATCGTCCAGAAGTACTGGCTGGAGGCCAAGAGCACGGCTACGCTGACCGGCAAAGCCTCCCGGCAGAGAATGCTCATTACGGACAAGTCCGTGACCCGTCCGCTGACCGCGTTCTGCCTGATCGTTGCGTCGTTCGTTGTCATGATGTACATCTGTGTGCCTCTTGGTGCATTGTTCCGTACCTGGGGCTATGACTTCCATCTGACGTTCAAGTGGTTCCAGCTGGTCTTCACCCGGTACAAGGGCTTCAAGGCTTTCCGGGATTCCTTCCTGCTGTCCCTGATCTCTTCACCGATTACCGCGCTGCTGTCGATGATCATTTCCTACCTGGTCGTCAAGCGTTCGTTCCGCTCCAAGGGCTTTATCGAAGCTGTATCGATGCTGGCAATGGCGGTGCCCGGTACGGTACTGGGCGTCGGCTACATCCGCGGCTTCTCGGCCGGTGTGTTCCGTACAGGCTTCCTGAAGTCCCTGTACGGTACCGGTGCACTGCTGGTGATCGTATTCATCGTCCGTTCCCTGCCTACCGGTACCCGGAGCGGCATCTCCGCGCTGCGCCAGATTGATAAGAGCATTGAGGAATCGGCCTACGATATGGGCGCGGACAGCTTCAAGGTATTCATGACGGTTACGCTGCCGCTGATCAAGGACAGCTTCCTGTCCGGTCTGGTAACAGCGTTCGTCCGGAGCATTACAGCAATTTCAGCCATCATTCTGCTGGTAACACCGAAGTTCCTGCTGATCACCGTACAGATCAATGAATTCGCGGAGAAGGGCGCCTACGGCATTGCCTGCGCCTTCGCAACCATTCTGATCATCATTACCTACGGTTCCGTCACGCTGATGAACCTGTTCATCAAACACTTCGGTACAAGCCGGGATATCAAGGAGGCCTAGCATATGGCAAAAGAGAAAAAGGGAGTCCGCCTGGAGCATATTTCCAAGATCTACCAGGATCCCAAGACAAAAAAGGAATTCTATGCGGTTCATGATACCACCCTGGAGATTGAACCGGGAACGTTCGTCACCCTGCTGGGACCTTCCGGCTGCGGCAAGACGACGACACTGCGCATGATCGCCGGCTTCGAGAGCCCGGATGAGGGTGAAATCTACCTGGGTGAAGAGCCGATCAATGAACTGACGCCGAACAAGCGGGATACCGCGATGGTCTTCCAGAGCTACGCGCTTCTGCCGCACTACAATATCTTCGACAACGTTGCCTACGGTCTGAAGCTGCGCAAGATGGACAAAGCGACGATCCAGGAGAAGGTTACCAACATCCTGAAGCTCGTCGGTCTGGAAGGCATGGAGAGCCGGATGACGAACCAGCTGTCCGGCGGCCAGCAGCAGCGTGTTGCGCTGGCAAGGGCGCTGGTCATTGAGCCGGGCGTATTGCTGTTCGATGAACCGCTGTCCAACCTGGACGCCAAGCTGCGTGTTACGATGCGTACCGAGATCCGCCGGATCCAGCAGGAAGCCGGCATTACCGCGATCTATGTCACCCATGACCAGTCGGAGGCGATGGCGATCTCCGACAAGATCATCATCATGAACAAGGGTGTGGTAGCCCAGATGGGTACGCCGCAGGAGATCTACTATCATCCGAACAGTGAATTCGTTGCGGACTTCATCGGTGAGGCGAACTTCCTTAAAGGAACGATCACCGCAGTGGACGGCACCAACGGTACAGCGGATGTCTACGGCAATGCGGTGGAGCTGCACGATATCGCAGGCAGGAATACCGGCGATGAATGCACGCTCGTACTGCGCCCGGAAGCGGCTGTAGTCGCGGATGAGGGACAGCTGCCGTGCGAAGTGGTGCTGAGCACCTTCATGGGAAGCTACCAGAACTACCATGTCATGGTCGGTGATACGCTGGTCAAGATTACCGACTTCAACCCCAAGAACAAGAAGATCTACGAAGTCGGGGACAAGGCATTTGTCAAGTTCGAGACGGACAGCCTGCACGTCATCTGACCTTAAGAAGTACAGAATCCCTCCGGGAATACACCGGAGGGATTTTCTGTGCTATGATGGTTAGTGAAAGCTAACAACAGGAGTGTATGGAGAAGAGAAGGTTCAGACCGGAGCAGGATGGATTCCACGGTACGTGGTATCCATGCCCCGGAGGAAGTACAAAGGGACTCATCGTCATGCTGGGGGATTCCAGCGATGACCGGATGGCGGTATGCGGAGCAAAGTGGATGCACCGGCATGGCAGCCATGCCATGGCCATGTCTCCCGATGAGAAGGACTACGGGCATCACAGCTATCCGCTGGAGCGCTTCGGACACGCCATTGCGTACATGAAGGAGCAGGGATGTACATCCATCGGGATTGCCGGTGCGTCCACCACAGGCATGCTGGCACTGTGCGCTGCCTCATACTGGCCGGACATCACCCTGACCATTGCCATGTCGCCGTCCGACTTCATCATGGAGGGGTTCTACCGGGATAATCTGGACGGGATGCGGGAGCGTCCGGGGGATGATGAGTCTTCGGTATCCTGGCAGGGTAAGGATCTGCCGTATCTCCCGTACGCGTACCGGCATCCCGAGTACTGGCAGAAGATCCAGGAAGAATCCCGGCGTACCGGCAACCGGATCGCTTCCCGGGAGCTGTTCGATGAATCGGAACGCCGGCACCCGCTGCAGGAAGAAGAGAAGATCAAAGTAGAGAACATCCAGGGAAAGATTATCTTTGTCGGAGCGGAAGACGATGTGCTCTGGGATACCTGCCGCTATATCCGCAGGATGGAGGAGCGTCTGCGGGAAAAGCCGCATGACTGCACCTATGAAGCACTGCTGTATGAACATGGAACGCACTTCGTCTTCCCGGAATCGATGCTCAGGATGATCCTGCCGGTCGGTTCCTCGCTGCTGGTCAGCCTGATGTTCAAGGACGGAAAGCAGTACAGGGAAGAATGCCGGCAGACACGGATGGACATTGACCGGCAGCTGTCCCGGATCCTGGCGGAGTGGAATTAAAAAGGAGCCGTATTACGGTTCCTTTTCTTCTGTCCTTATCCGGTAGGTGCAGGTGCGGAAATCGGCAGTGAGTTCAGCGGTATACCGTTCCCAGGTGTAACGGAATACCGCGCCAGGGCCCCGCACCGTACACTCAAACACACTTCCTTCCCGGAATGCGGGGAAGGTGTTGCGCAGACGGATGAGGCGGAGCTGTTCCTGTACGCTGGGTGTGTGCAGCCGTTCCTGGATCTCTTCAGCAGAGAGATTGGTCCGGTTGATCTCCTTGTGGGCACCGGCACCGCCGCGGGCAACCGCGCCGTAGTCATTCTTTCCTTCAAAGAGATCCAGATACCATACAAGGGGGATTCCGGGAAGGAAGAGCTGCACGGCACGGGCAAAGGACATTTTACCGGGGTCCTCGCCGAGGGCGCTGAAATACGTCGTATTGACCTGGTAGTACATGTTTTCTGCGCCGTGCAGGTTCTTGATCAG
>JAEEYJ010000126.1 GCA_016291725.1 Solobacterium sp. | reverse complement strand
TGATCCGCTGGCGTACCAGAAGCACGTGGGATACCGAAGGACGCTGTATCTGCCGGCTGAGGAAGAGGGCAGGAGGCAGTTCCTGCAGTTTGACGGTGCTGCGCATATCATGACGCTGTACGTCAACGGCACCAGGATCGGTACGCACCGCAATGGATATACTGCCTACCGGGCAGAGATCACAGACGCAGTGAAGTACGGTGCAGACAATGTCATTGTGGTGGAACTGGATACAACAGAGAATCCGGAGATTCCTCCGTTCGGCTTTGCAATCGACTATCTGACCTACGGCGGACTGTACCGGGATGTCTGGTTTGATTCCCGTTCCACCGTGTACATCGAAGATGTCTACGCCGCAACACCGGACCTGCAGACCTGCATTGCAGAGGTCCGCATTGATGGTGATCCGGAAGGGTATGAGCTGAAGCTGACCATCAGTGATGAGGACGGGTTCATTATCTATGAGACCGTTACGGATCCTGTGGATACCATCAGTGCCCAGGTGGACAATGCCAAGCCGTGGAGTCCGGACCACCCCGACCTGTACCAGTGCACTGTTGATCTTCGCTGCGACGGGGAAGTCATCGACTCCGTCACGAATACCTTCGGCTTCCGGGTCATTGATTGGTCGGAAGATGCCTGCTGGCTGAACGGAAAGGAAATCTTCATCCGCGGTCTGAACCGGCACCAGTGCTGGCCGTATGTGGGCTATGCCGTGCCGGAGGAGCTGCAGCGGGAAGACGCAAGGATCCTGAAGAACGAACTGCATGTCAATGCGGTAAGAACCTCGCACTATCCCCAGAGCCACTACTTCCTGGATGAATGCGACCGCATCGGTCTGCTGGTGTTTACGGAGATCCCGGGCTGGCAGCACATCGGTGATGAAGAGTGGAAGACCCAGGCAGTCATCAATACCAAGGAGATGGTGGAACAGTACCGCCAGCACCCCTCCATCTTCCTGTGGGGTGTACGGATCAATGAATCCCAGGATGATGATCCGTTCTACGGCAGAACGAATGCCATGGCGCATCTGGTCGATCCCTACCGGGCAACATCAGGTGTACGGTACATAGAAAAGAGTTCCCTGCTGGAGGATGTATACAGCTTCAATGACTTCTCCCACGATGGAAAGACACCGCCGGTGAAAAGGAAGAGGGATGTTACTCCGGATATGGACAAACCGTTGATCATAACCGAAGCCAACGGACATATGTATCCGACAAAGCCGTTTGATGATGTACTGCACCGTGAGGAACATGCCCTGCGGCACGCAAGGGTGCTGAACGGCGCTATGGCGGACGGTGAGCATGCCGGGTGCTTCCAGTGGTGCATGTTCGACTATCCAACACACAAGGACTTCGGGTCCGGCGACCGGATCTGCTACCACGGTGTGATGGATTCCTTCCGAAACCCCAAGCTGGCAGCGGCGGTCTACGCATCACAGCAGGATGAGGAACCGGTGCTGGAGATCAGTTCCACCATGGATATCGGCGATTATCCCGGCGGCACCATCAAGGAACTGTACGCCTTCACCAATGCGGACAGTGTGAATCTGTACAAGAACGATGAATTCGTTGCGTCCTTCACCAGCGAAGGATGGGACGGTCTGGTCCACGGACCGGTCGTGATCGACGATCTGGTCGGTGAGCTGCCCGCAAAGCATGAGAACTTCACACCGGAGCAGGCTGCGCTGATCCATGACTGCCTGTGTGCAATGGGACGCTACGGTCTGGCAGCTCTGCCGCTGCAGTACAAGGCAAAGCTGGGATACATCATGGCCCGCTACCATATGACCTTTGCGGAAGGCGCGGAGCTCTACAGCAAGTATGTCGGCAACTGGGGCGGAGAGGCGACACGCTGGCGCTTCGAAGCCATCAGGAACGGCAAAGCGGTGAAGACCGTTACCAAGGCGCCGGATACCTATCTGCATCTGGATGTCCGGGCAAGCCATACGGAACTGCTGGACTGGGAGTGCTATGATATGGCGGCCCTCCGGATCCGGATCGTGGACAGATACAACAACCAGGCAGTCTATGCCCAGCTGCCTGTGACATTCAGCTGTACCGGGCCGATCGAGATCGTCGGGCCGGCGGTGGCTGTTCTGGAAGGTGGAAGTACGGGCACCTATATCCGTACGACAGGACAGACAGGAGAGGCTTCTGTACAGGTTTCCTGTGAAGGCCTCGCTCCTGTAACCATAAACTTCAGCATCAGAGGTGAGTAAGATGAGCAATCGTAAGTTTTCCCGCAATGAAACCATTGCCTATGGTCTGGGTGCGATCGGCAAGGACATGGTCTATGCCCTGAGCGCGTCCTACGTGATGTATTACTATCAGGACATTATGGGTCTGAGCGCCGCGTTTGTCGGATTCATTCTGATGATTGCGCGGATCTTTGACGCCATCAACGATCCGTTCATGGGTGTACTGGTCGCCAAAACCAATACGAAGTACGGTAGGTTCCGGCCGTGGATCATCAGCGGTACGGTGCTGAACGCGTTTGTGCTCTATGCACTGTTTGCGGCACCGCAGCTGGAGGGGAAATCCCTGATGGTCTACTTTGCGGTGGTATACATTCTCTGGGGTGTGACCTATACGATGATGGATATTCCCTACTGGTCCATCATTCCGGCAGTGACGGACAATCCGAAGGACAGGGAATCCCTGTCGGTTGTCGGACGTACCTGCGCCGGTGTAGGCAATGCGCTGATTACCGTGTTTACGGTCATTGCCGTAGCGATGCTGGGCAGCGGGAACGAGCGTGCAGGCTTCAAGCGCTTTGCGCTGATTGTCTCGGTGCTGTTCGTGGTGTTTGAACTGATCCTGTTCCTGGTGATGAAGGAGCAGGCGCAGGACAAGGGCCAGATGAAGACAACATCGGTCGGAGAGATGTTCCGGGCACTGTTCCGCAATGACCAGGCCGTGATCACGGTCATTACCATCATTCTGATCAACAGTGCGCTCTATATTACATCCAATCTGATCATCTACTTCTTCAAGTATGATCTCGGACCGACGGTGGAGAGCTGGCAGGCCAGCTATACAACCTTCAGTACAGTAGGCGGCGGATCCCAGATCCTGAGCATGATGGCGGTCTATCCGGCTCTGAGAAGGTTCATGGGCAATACGGACATCTTCAAGCTCTGCCTGAAGATGTCGATTACCGGCTATGCACTGCTGCTGGCGGTGTGCTTTACGCCGTACAGCCACAGTATTGTGGTGCTCTGTGCAATCGGTCTGCTGATCTTCATGGCCAATGGAATGCTGACGGTGCTGACGACGGTCTTCCTGTCCAACTCGGTGGACTACGGTGAACTGCAGACAGGGCACCGTGAAGAATCCGTAATCTTCTCCATGCAGACATTCGTGGTCAAGGCGGCTTCCGGTGTAGCGGTCTTCCTGACCGGCATCGGTCTGGATCTGATCGGTCTGAAAGGCAACAGTGATACGACAGGGGAAATCGTTGTACAGAGTGCGTCAACATTGAACGGCCTGCATCTGCTGATGACGATCATTCCGATTCTGGGACTGATTGCCGCAATGGTCGTGTTTACAAAGAAGTTCATCCTGACGGATGAGAAGGCAGAGGAGATTGCTGCGAGACTGCGCGGCAAGGAGATTCCTTTATGATGAAATGGCTTGTTAAAGGCATTCAGAACGGAGGCGGTGATTTTGTTCTGGCAGGCGAGTGTGAGCTGAAGGGGGAAACCCGGGTGATCACGGAAGTACCTGAAGGCATCACAACGTCCGTTACCGCTTCACTCGACCTGTCTACAGTGGAAGATGAGCACATCTTCATGAATGGCTACCAGACGTGGACCTACTGTCCGGAATATACGAAGAATGACCGGATCCGGGGTGTGCACGGGCTGCCGAAGGCGGCTGTGGACAAGTTCTCTCTGGACAGGTACGGTGACTATCACTTCGTGAAGTATCCCAACAAAAAAGGGATCCTGCACGGATTCAGCTACTGCTGGTTCCGTGACAAGTACCGCTACCGTCTGATTGCATCCCTGGATGAGACACCGGGCTATACACTGTTCACCTACGATGCCTCCCAGGGGAAGCTGTACCTGAAGCGGGACTGCTCGGGCATCGCCTGTGCCGGTGACTTCCATGCCTTTGATCTGGTCTGTCTGGAAGGCACCGAAGATGAAGTCTTTGATGAATGGTTCCGTCTGCTGGGGGTGAAACCCATCCGGAATGTTCCGTTGAGAGGCTATTCTTCCTGGTACAACCGCTATGAGAACATCGACAGTGCAGCCATTGCGAATGATCTGGCAGGCTGCCGGAAGATTCTATCCGTGAACGATCTGTTCCAGATTGATGATGGCTGGGAACCTGCGGTCGGTGATTGGCTGAAGGCAGATACAGAGAAGTTCCCGGGCGGTATGAAGCGGGAGGTCGAACGGATCCATGAAGCAGGATTCCAGGCAGGCATCTGGGTGGCTCCGTTTGTCGCTGAGGAAGAGAGTGAGACCTTCCGCAAGCATCCGGACTGGTTTGTACGGGTAAACGGACAGCCGTGGAAGCTCGGCTGCAACTGGTCCGGGTTCTACGGACTGGATATTGATCATCCTGAGGTCAGGAAATACCTGGAGAAAGTGTTCCGCCGGATCTTTGACGAGTGGGGATTCGATCTGGTCAAGCTGGATTTCCTGTACGGTGCCGCAGCGTTCGGTACAAGGAAGGAAAGCCGGGCGGCACGGATGATCCGGGCGATGAAGTGGCTGCGGGAACTGTGCGGCGATCATGCGATCATCGGCTGCGGTGTTCCGGTTATGCCGGCATTCGGGCTGGTGGACTACTGCCGGATTTCCTGCGATGTCACGCTGGACTGGAACGATAAACTGTATATGCAGATCATTCACCGGGAGCGTCCTTCGACCAAGCAGGCTGTAGGAAATATCCTTTCCCGCAGACAATTGAACGGCAGGGCCTATCTGAGTGATCCGGACGTCTTCTTCCTGCGGGAAGAGAACTGCAGACTGACGGAAGAAGAGAAGACGGAGCTGGCAAAGCTGGATGCGCTGCTGGGCGGTGCGTGGCTGACATCGGATGATCCGGGAAGCTATACGCCGGATATGCGCAGGAACTACTGGCTGATCCGCAGATATACGGAAGCGCAGAATGTGCAGTATGATCCGGTGCGCAGGCGGGTCAACTATGAACTGGACGGCTATCCTGCCCACCTGGATCTGAAAGCACTGCTGAAATGAGTGAAGAGAACTGGCTGGATGCGCTGGAGAAACAGGCACGGGATGCCCATGTGCCGGTGATGCTGGAAGACGGGCTGGCCTTCCTGACCGGGTATATTGCGGCTCATCCGGAGATCTGTTCCATCCTGGAAGCCGGTACGGCTGTCGGTGTATCCAGCATGCGCATGGCCGGCGTCCGGGATGACATAACAGTGGATACACTGGAGATCGATGAAGGGATGTATGCGCAGGCGGTGGAGAATATCCGGGATGCCGGGCTCAGTGACCGGATCCATGTGCATCTTTGCGATGCGGTGGAGTTCGAAACAGACAAGCAGTACGATCTAATCTTCATTGATGCGGCCAAGTCCCAGTACCGGAGCCATCTGGAACACTTCATGAAGAATACACACAAGCATTCCGTGTTCGTGTTCGACAATCTGAACTTCCATGGTATCGTGGATGATCCTTCCAGGTCGCATAACCG
>JAEEYJ010000125.1 GCA_016291725.1 Solobacterium sp. | reverse complement strand
TAGACTTCACCAGCCTCACCATCCGGATTGATGGCGCCGGTGAACAGGGAAACCTGCTTCAGGATCAGGTTCAGGTTGGATACGCTGTCAACCAGGATATCACCGTTGATCTCCTGACTGGCGGCAGTCAGGGTTACCTGTCCGCCGTTGGATCCCTCATTCCCCCAGCCTGCTGCTGCAGCCCTCAGGAATACTCCGTCTTCATCCTCGTTGATGATGGTTACATCGTTCAGGCTGATCTCTGTGACCGTATTGTTGACAAAGAATACATCACCGTTTTTGTTCGTCAGTGTACCGCCGTTCATGGTGAAGCCTGCCAGCCCCTCTGCTGCATCGCCGGACATGGACTGGTAGATCATGACTGCCTGATAAAAATCAGACTTGTCGCTGTTCTTTGTGTTGTTGTCCGCTGTCAGCTCCACATCGTTCAGTGTCACGGAATTGCTGCCTTCCACAACAATGCCCTGGGATGCTGTGGAAATCAGTTCAGCATCATTCACGGTGATATCCGCGGTGGAATAAATGACAGGGGATCCCGTTCCTTCCGTTGTATATGTGCCGCCTGTAACGGTCACGGTTCCGCCGCCCCTGTCGGATCTGATGGCGGCTGAGGAATTGCCGGTGGTATGGATATACAGGTTGTCTGCGATCATTGTGCCGCCGCCTGTGGTCATCAGCCCGCCGGAGCAGTTGCCGGACGTTTCAATGATAGAATCCCTGATCGTCACAACCGTACCCTCTCCATAGCTGAATACCGCATTGGCATGGGTGCCGTCTGTCGTTATGACCATATCCGACAGATCAAGCGATCCGCCGTTCGTTGCGAACACGGCCGCGTTCTCGCCGTAGAAGTCTGCCTCGTCACCGCTGGAGCTGCCGGTCTTGTTTACAGCCGTATTCGTATATGCCAGCGATTCACCGTCTGCCGTGATGGCGTGTCCTCCGCCTTCGGACGATTCGAGAGTTTCATTGACCGCAATATCCGCTGCGGTGAGCACTGTCTTTGTATCGATGTCTGCTTCTGCCGCCGTTTCGGTGCTTTCCTGCGGAGCTTCCTCTTCTGTCTGCACACTGCAGGCAGCCAGAGAGAGGCACAGCATTCCGCTCAGACATGCTGCTAGTATTTTCTTCATCGCCTTATCCTCCTTTTGTTTGAATCAGAATACAGGGCAAAACTGAACTCCGGGTGAACAGAAAAGGAATTGTTGGAGAATGCTGTCGGATTTCCAGCTGTTTCCCACTGCGGACTTGGTCATCCTTCCAGTACACTCGCCCGCTCGGCAATTATGTCCGCGAGGTTGATGACGATCAGGCCGACCAGGATGGACAGCCCCCAGGACTTCGCACGCTTGATATTCACCGGATCCGAACCCAGAAGCAAATACAGACCGCAGCCGATGATCGCCACCGTGGCAATCGGATTGACGATGGACCGGATCTGGGCGATGACCTCGTTGATCCCCCGGGCAGCCTCATCGCCGATCGGTGCGAGCATGATAGTAGGAACAACCGTGTCTATGTAATTAATCATAGGATTCCCCCTCCTTTCGATAAGAAAAGGCAGGGAGGTTCCATGCCTTTTATGTACGCTACTATATTACTGATATAACCATTCGATACTTATGACATTATGTGCATAAAGTATCTGTATGCTCTGTCCTCGGAAGGATCATTCTTCCAACAAGTCATCCCAGAAGCGTAAACAGTCCGAATGCCGCAAGTGATATGACGAGGAAAATACCGATCCATTTCCATTTTTTGGCTCTTTTTTCTTTTGGATACGGCACTTTTCCCAATCGCATTGCCTTGTTAACCCCTGCAATATAATCCGGAACGATAAATGCCGCAAAGAATGCAAGAAATCCGATACTGCCCAATATATTCTTTATGTCCATCCTGGTATCTCCGATTATCATTTTTTACCGATTTTCACGGTATTTGTTTTGCCTAATCCAAACATCAAAAGTGCATCCATGTCACGATTGATGACACTATGGTACCGCTTATCCATCAGTTCGGGATCCGTCCATGCCATCTGAGACTTCTTCCGGTTATAGAAAATCATACCCGCTGCCGCAGCCACACATGCCAGTTCCAGCAGCATAATGAAACCCGACGGTATATTTGTATTACCGGTTTTCGCTGCAGACAGCGCCAACCCAAAAGTCGGCAAGAATATGACTGCCAGAATCAGAACAATCATTTTCCAGACGAAACCCTTCGGATACAGCGTCCGTTGCTTTCCGGCAGTTTCCACGATCTGCTGCGTGCCGCAGTGAGGGCAGATTACTCTGCTGTCAAGTTTCTTTCCCTCCCCGTCATACAGCATATTCAACTGGCCTTTCTCAAGACTATCAGCAATCAGATTCAGCTGATTGCCGGCGGATGATGCCAGATTCTGCTGGGCAAACTGTCCCGCCGCAGAGCTGTTGTATCCCCGTACTGTAGCCTGTGCAGACAAAACAGCGTTTTTGCTTACCGTAGCAAGCTTGCCGCATTTCGGACAGACAAACGAAATTGCAACAGGCACTTTAACAGATGCCGTGGATGTAGTATATGTTTTTGCCATATCATTTGCTCCTTTTTCAGTACTGTTCAAAAATGATTATCCCGAAATGGTATGGTATTCTCTTATTCACACTATAGTGCAAAGAGTGTATATATTCCAGAAAAACAAAAGGCTCTGTATCCCAAAGCCTCAGTTCTCCTTCATGGCTTTCCGCAGTTCGATTTTCAGGTTGCTCCGCTTCCGTGCCTTCGCCTTCTTCGTCTCAGCCACCTTCGTTCCCGGGGCTGCCTTCCCTCTCCTTGCGGCATTGGCTTCTTTCCGCTTCTGCCTGTTCGCTTTCCCGGGATTCTTCTTCGCCTGGAGCAGCTCCTTCTTCAGGTGCTTCTTGACACTGTCCATGACTGTATTGTAGCGCAGAAGAAAGCACTCCGGAGAGTGCTTGTCTGTCTACGACGAAATAGATGCTTTCCCTATCAGATCCAGCCTTTGGACTTGAAGGTGTTTCTGATCTGGGTTTGAATCTCCGTTTCTGATTCTGATGCGTATTGACTGTAGAGCTCGTCACAAAGGACCACCGCCTGACCGTATGTGCAGTTTTTCAGGTTGTGAGTTTCACCAAAAGCTGGAAATGTGATTGTCATGTTGTTTCGGTCAATCTGTACAGGATCAATTTCTTCTTCACCGCTGAAGCTGCCTTCCTGATCGACTGTAACTATTGAATAATTGTCCGCATCCCCGCTTGCCACAGCGTATTCCGGATGGATTGAATAACGGGCATTATCCACAAAAAGGAGAGTAGTCTCTACTGTAATTCTGTCGCCCCAGCTGAAGCTGATCCCCCATTCATGGTCTTCTGTTGAGGACACTGTATATTCTGAAGAATCAACATTTTTAACCTCTACTATCAAGCCGTATTTCTCAATTTGAACGGCTTGACCGGTGACAGTACAGACATTGTCCGAAGTCAGGACAATTTCAACCTGGCTCACTTTGAGCGTACCTATGTCATCTGTGATCGTATAGTTGTCCGGGTTAACGTCGCCCCATTCGATACTGTATGTATTAGGCGTGTCTCCTGCATCAGTGATCGTTCCCGTAATGCTTACTGCAGGAGAATCGCCCGCAGCCCAGGAGTCAACGGTATAGCCCGGTTCGGTCAACGGCGTGCCGTCATAGACCTTCTCAGCAGGATCGGTAGTGATCGTGACAGGCTTGGGTTCCACCGTTAGGGTTCCGTCCTTTGTGGTAACGGAGAACTTGCTGGTTACATCATTCTCCTTTGCATCAAAGATTACGTATTCAACGATCTTGTTTTCGACGGTGCCCGCATCCGTGATGCTTCCTGAGCAGCTTGCCAGGCATGTATATCCTTTTGGAAGGCCGGTAACCGTATAGGTCTCGACAATCAGTTCTTCACCGTCATAGACCTTACTGCCGGAGTCTGCTGTGATGGTAACCTTTTGGGTCTCCGGTTTATCCGGTGTTGACGGCTTGTTCGGATTGACGGGAGGATTCTCCGGCTGTACCGGGTCATCCGTCTTGTTGTCCACCTTCGCGTAGACCGTCAGGGTGCCGAGGTCTTCGGACAGGATATAGTTTGCGGCATTCGCTGTGCTCCAGTCAATCTCATAGGTGTTGATGCTCTGACCTGCAAAAGTCCGGCTGCCGGTAGCTTTCACTCTGATGGAATAGTCGATCGCTGCGGAGGTGAATGCCACTTCTCTGCCGCCCAGTGCCCTGCCGTTGTAGTCGGTGATGTCCGAATCGATGCTGATCTGCGTAATGACATTGTTGTACAGCAGCTGCGGCTCCTCTTCATCATCTGTCTCCGGGAGCTCCCCGATGCGCTTTTGTATCTTTTCCTGATCCCAGCCGGCATCTTTGCACGCCTGTGCCAGAAGCGCCGGATCCGCCGCATAGATCCTCAGCATGCCCTCGGGAATCTCGTCTTCCGTGATGTTCTCGATGCTGAAATCAATGCTCCGGTCTGTTCCTTCTGAGATCTGAAGTGTCAGCTTCTGCCCTGCCAGCAGATTCATTTCCCGTGTTTCTCCGGTCATCGGGTTGGTTCCCTGGACCATCATGGTACCGCTGAGGCAGTACAGTTCCTTCCGGCCTGTAATGCTTTCGGTCCCCCAGGCACTGTTGCGCCAGGACGGTGCTGCCGGATCACCGGATGCACCGGCAATGACCCCTGCCTGCGGATTGGTCAGCGGTGTTCCGTCATAAACCTTGGATGCGCTTCCCGTCCACACGGTAATGTACGCCGGCGTCACGGTCAGAATGCCGCTCACTGTACTGATGCCTGTGAAATGGGATGTGACGTCTTCACCGGCAGCGTTGTAGATCACGTACTTCGCGATGGGATTCTCACTGGTTCCGGCGTCTGTCTGGGTACCGGAAGCGGCAGCGGAAGCACTGAAGCCGACGGGAAGACCGTAGATCAGCACGTCGCTCGGCCTTGTCAGCGGCATGCCGTCATAGGTCTTGCTGGCGCTCTGGGCGACCAGTGTAACAGTGCCGTCGTATGTCCAGTCTCCGGAAGCACTGTAGGTCTCATCTCCGTCCCCGCCTTTTGACGGACTGAACTGAATGCGGTTTGAAAGGTCCGGGTTGTTCCTGATCAGCTCGTCAATGAATCCCGCTGTATCATCCTGCGTGATCTCTGCAATCGTAAATGCTGTATTCCCCGTGCCTGCAGCGTCCTGCTCGTACTGCATGACCGCTTTGTTCCCCACAGGTACATTGGCAAGCCGTCCGCCTGCATCCGTATAGGAGACATACGCACTGCCTTCCAGAACGCCCATGGTTGAAGCTCTTGTGCCATTGTCCTGAGGCTTGTCCATAGCAAAAACAATGGTCCCCGTGATATCCGTATCCATGGATGCCGTGCTAATGGTCAATGACTCATCTTCCTTCAGCTTCTCACGGACATCCAGCAGCATCCTTCCTTCGGAAAGAATGAGTCTGATCTGATTGTCCTCCCGGATATAGTCCACCTTTGTATCCGTATCCAGATACAGTGTTTTGTCCTGATCCAGGACAATTGAAGCCGTGCTGTCACTGCCGGTCTCAAAGCTCTCTGCATCACCGGTCACTTCCCCGATCTCGATCATTCTGCGGATCCCTGCCTCATCGGTAGAGGAACCTTCACCCGCAGTGCGGGCAATCCCTGCATCGGAGCCCTGTGTACTACAGCCGGCACTGAAGAGAACCAGCACGCCTGCAAGGCAGGACCTCAGAATCCGTTTTATCCCCATATGCTTCATAATATGTCCCTCCGAACTCTAAAACACCAGATACTGCATCCGGCATAATTATCAAGTACTACCATTATATCCTGCCTGTGTACAAACCCGAACAGACATATTCGGGATTGTTCCAGATCAGCATCTTCTGTAACGCAAAAAGCACTCCGGAGAGTGCTTGTTTTCGTCTTCAGTCGATCCTTCTCTTCTCGACCATGTCCCGGTACGCCTGCCAGCCCTCCTCGGAGATCTGCCAGCTGACACCGTTTTCCTCACAGAAACGGAGGACGAGATCGCCGAGGACGACATTGCTGAGGGCGTTCACCGTACCACGGTCCACCTTGATGTTCCTGTCCGGATAGTACAGCGTAACCTTGCCCCCACAGTCGCCATCTGCAACCATGTCGTAGGGATACCTGTTGTTTATGCAATCCATGACATCCGTAAAGAGCCGGACAACGGCTTCCGGCGCGGCTTCGTACCTGCGCTGGTCCGAGATTTTACCATGGCCTACGCGTTCCTGAACGTTGACTCTTCCGGTCGGATAGATATCGATCTTCATTGTGTATGCTGTATCAAAAATCTCTGTGCTGAAATAGCTGTACTTGTATGAGATATGCTGCAAGCCTTCCGTCGAAACAGGAAGGTATCTGCTCTGATTAGAGGGATTGATATTTATTGTTTTCTTCTTGTTCATGGCGAGACCTCCTGTAATGCTATATCCATTGTCTCATACTTTGCGTGTGACATATGACGGTCGGTGACCGTTTTCCTGCATGCAACCACATCCGGATCAGTACTTCTCGATCAGCTTGTACAGCCACTCGCTCTTCTTCATCTCCATCTGCCTGATCGAAGCCGTGAAGAACAGAGTGATGGCTTTCTCATAGTCCTGGCTCATGAATGCCGTGTAGGAGCGCCTGAGCAGGCCGGCGATCTCCTTGGAGAAGGAGTTGGTGAACGCCGCGTTGATCCGGCCTCCCTGCCCCTTTTCCGCCGCACGGTCGGCCAGGGCATACATCCCGTACACCCGCACCATCCGCTCTGACGCAATATCGGCAGCCTCGTCAAGAGAAGCCTCAGCCAGCTCCGGGAGCTCATCCGGGTAGACGAGCAGGCGGGGAATCCTGTACCGGTTGAAATGCACGGAACAGCCCGCACCGTACCGCCACCGGTAGTCCCGCTCCTTTGCGACATAGTACTTGCCGTTTGCGATGAAGATGAGATAGTCCTCGAAGAACCGGGTGTTCCCGTCAATGCTTCTGGCGGAGTCTGTCAGCCCCGGGAAGGAGACAGGGATGCCTGTCAGCTTCTCGTATCCCTTCCGGTTGAGCAGCGTCG
>JAEEYJ010000124.1 GCA_016291725.1 Solobacterium sp. | reverse complement strand
GATGTCAACGTAGTGACCAACCGTTCCATGGCCGCCGGCTTCCTGGCACTGATGTTCCTGTTTGCCGCATTTATCTATGTATGGCTGTATGAACTCGCTGCCCGCATCCGGAACGGAACGTTCATCCGGAACAATATCATTACCTATCTTGTTGTCTGGATGTGGAAGATGTGCATGGTGATCCTGCACTGGCTTCTGCAGCACATCGTCCTGCCGTTCATTGAAATGATGAAATCGTTTTTCCGGCTTCCGCTTGTCTGGCAGTTGATCTGGCTGGGATGCACCGGATTTGTCCTGTCTCTCGTATTGTTTGCTGCAGGACATATGTACGGAGCGGCAGCCTTCCTGCTGGCACTGGCGGGCATGGTGGTCTGTTTCCTGGCACTGCGCTGCTTCATCGGTGTACGCACGGTCAGTGATCTGACCGGCAGGATTGCCTCAGGCGACTATCCGGAAGAGACACCTGATTCTGTTCTGAGGATCCATACAGAGCCGTTCCGCACCCAGATCCGGACACTGTCCAGTGTTTCCACCGGACTGAAAAACGCTGTAGACGAAGCGATGAAGAGCGAACATCTGAAGACAGAACTGATTACCAACGTTTCGCACGATATCAAGACACCGCTGACGTCCATCATCAACTATGCGGATCTGCTGCAGAAGGATCCTACGGAAGAGCAGCGCAAAGAATACGTGGACAGACTGTACAAGCAGAGCCTGCGTCTGAAGAAACTGACGGAGGATCTGGTGGAAGCGTCCAAAGCATCCACAGGAAACATCCCGCTGTCGCTGGGTCCGGTCTATATCACGGAAATCCTGGAGCAGTCACTGGCGGAGTACGATGAAAAGTTCAGCCTGATGAATCTGGATGTCATTACAGAGGCGGACAGGGAACTGAAAGCAACGGCGGACGGCCGTCTGCTGTGGCGGGTTATCTCCAACCTGCTGAGCAACGTATCCAAATATGCATTGCCGGGCACACGGGTCTATATCAATGCCTGCCGGAACGATGCTGGAAAGGTCAGCATTACCATCCGGAATATCTCGGCTGAGCCGCTGAACATTTCTTCCGATGAACTGAAGGAACGGTTTGTCCGGGGAGACGCTTCCAGACATACGGAAGGCAGCGGACTCGGCCTGAACATTGCCGAAAGTCTGATGAAGATGATGAACGGAGAACTGAACATCGTCATTGACGGAGATCTCTTCAAGAGTGAACTGATCCTTCCGGCAGCGTAAAAAGAATTGAATGATGCAGGGGATTCCCTGTATCATTTCATTGTATGGAGGAAGGATTATGTACTACGCCAAGGATATAGAGACTCCGGTCGGAAAGATCATCATATGCAGTGACGGAGACGCTATTGTGGGCTTATGGATGGAAGGACAGAAATACTTCGCGTCCACACTTAAGGAAGCACCGGTATACACGGACAGACCGGAACTGGCAGCGGCAGCGGACTGGCTGGAACGCTATTTCCGGGGAGAGCGTCCGGCAATCAGCGAACTGAAGCTGAACCCGGAAGGAAGCGGATTCCGGAAGCGTGTCTGGGACTGCCTCTGCCGCATCCCGTACGGTGGAACAACAACGTACGGAGCCATTGCGAAGGAACTCGGCATCCGTTCCGGACAGGCTGTCGGCGGCGCAGTCGGCCATAACCCCATATCCATCATCATACCTTGTCACCGTGTGCTTGGAGCGGATGGCTCCCTGACAGGCTATGCCGGCGGACTGGAGAAGAAAAGAGCGCTTCTGGAACTGGAAGGCGCTCCTGCAGCGAAGGATTAGGATAGAACCGTTCGTTCAGGATACAACATTGACGCCAAGTCATGTACAATGATTCTATGAAACGAACGGTTTTACTATGTTCCGCTGTGCTTATGCTGAGCGGGTGTACACATATGGAAGAAACAGCCCGGGAAGGCAGTTCCACCGATGGACTCTGGTATTACGAAGAGATCGGCACCGGGAAAGAGATCACATTGGAAGCGGATGCCGCAAAGAACTGGACACTGTCTTTCTGGATCCGTCCTCTGAGCAGTCTGCCGGAAGAAACAATCCTGTGCTGCACAGGGGATAACACAGAAATGAAGATTCTCTGCAGGACAGAGGAGGACGGTATCCTGAAAGGCCTGACACTGTCCGTGCAGGATGGAAATGATGTGTGGACGATCAGTGCGGGAGACGGGCTGCCTACAAGGCAGTGGTCCATGATTGCACTGCAGAGCGGACGGAAAGGCACCAGGCTGTATCTGAACGGCATCTGCGCTGCGGAAACGGACCGTTCAACCGCACTGCAGGGCACAATCCGCTTCGGCGGGGAAGGCAGTACAGCAGGAAGGGTCTCCGGCATCCGGATCAATGATTGGAGCGAGGAAATGCTCGTGCCGGAATATGAAGCGCACAGAGCCGCCGTACTGCTGGACCGGATCGAGTATCCGGACCAGGATCATCTGCGCAGAAGCCTTTGGTTTGATGGTGTGGAAGTGGAAGGCGTGCCGGTGCAGTGGACGGTGGAATCCAACGAAACGATGAATTATCTCGGTGTCCTGACCAGTACGGACAGGGACGCCGATGTCATTGCACATGCACGGATGGAACTGCCGGGTTCTGCAGCTGAAAAAGCCTTTGTCTTTCATGTGGCAGGAGACACAGCAGAGACATTGTTTGAAGAAGACTGCAGCGCACTGGACACGATGATCGAAGGGGTCCTGTTCAGCGGTGCCGGACTGCCGCAGACCATCCATGAGCGTACAGAAGTGCATTATACCGTAAGCGCAGGTGCCAGGATCGAGAACGGCAGGCTGATCAAGGAATCCCAGGAAGAAAGGCTTCCCGTTACCCTGCATGCGTCGTTGGCATCCGGCAGCCTATCCTGTGAACGGGAGTACAGCATTGTTCTGCTGGATGAAGCCTACGGCTACCTGATGACCTACTTCAACGGAGAAGAGGGCAGGGAGACCGGCTGCACAGCGGTCAGTACAGACGGACTGACCTGGAAAAGGACGGATACGGTTATCAGCGGCACAGACACGCATTCGGTGCGGGATCCGCATGTCAGCCGCAGAGCAGACGGTGGATTCATCGTTACCGCGACCGCTTCCTGGGACAGCCCCGTGATCTGGATGTGGGAATCCGAGGATATGGTCCGGTTGGAAGGCGGAAGACTGATCCGTACTGCCTGGCCGGATCCGGGAATCTATATGGATGGCACCCGGGCCTGGGCACCGGATCTGTACTATGACAACGAAAACGGAGTGTACTGGATCTATTTCTCTGCACCGGCAGAGGAGAGAGGCCCTGTATACGCGGTGACTACCAGAGACCTGGAGCATTTCTCCTATCCGGAGATCTTCTTTGATCCGCAGTATCCGGTCATTGATGCATCGCTGTTTCCGATGGACGGACGCTACTGGATCGTATACAAGGATGAGCGCGGACCGGCGCAGACCATCTACAGTGCCGTAACGGACCGGCTCGGCGGCAATATCTGGAAGACCTACGACTACAAGCATCTGATCCTTGAAAGAGCCGTAGAAGGTCCGATTGTCTTCCGGGACATCCATACAGAAGGATATCATCTGTACGTGGATCACTTCGCCGATCATACCTTCCTGGCCGGTACCTTCGACGGTCTGGATTACGAGCATACGGTGGACTGGTCGGATACAGAGAATCTCGTTCTTCCGGAGGAGGACGTCAGGCATGGTTCCGTGATACCGATTACGGAAAAAGAGTACCGGAAGCTGACGGAAACAGAGTAAACATACAAAAGATACAGGTAGGAGGGTTCCATCATGTATCTTTTCTTTACGTTTCTTTTCGGCAGTGCACTGTTTTCCTTTGCCTGCTGCATGGCCGACCGTATCATGGACGAAGAGGACTTCATACACGGGCGGTCGCACTGCAGCCATTGCCGGCATGGACTGGCATGGACCGATATCATCCCGGTCGTATCGTATCTGCTGTACCGCGGCAGATGCCGGTACTGCGGAGAGAGGATCCCTGTGCATGTGTTCCTGTGGGAGAGCGGCGGCGGTGTTCTGGCGGTATGCATGCGGCAATGGTGTACGGGCAGTCCTCTGCACCGGTGGATCATGATCCTGTACTGCGCAGTCCTGATGGCCATGAGCCGGATCGACCGCAGGACAATGAGCATCCCGGTGTTTCTGCAGTACGGGATCGCTGTACTCGGTGCACTGGACTGCCTCACCGGTACGGTTCCGCTGCCGGAGCGCCTTGTTTTTTTTCTGGTGCCGGCTCTGCCGCTCTGGATCATCTGCAGGCTGCGTCCTCTTATGGGCAGCGGAGATATACGTCTGCTTGCCTGGAGCGGCTTCCTGCTCGGCAGGCAGGTCGCCGCGGCGTTTGTGCTGTCCATGTGGGCGGGTGCAGTAGTGTGCATCGTCCTCCGGAAAAGAAAGCTGGCCTACGTACCGTTGTTTCTGGCAGGGATTCTGCCAACAGTGACAGGGCTGATTGACCCGCTGGTGTTACTGTATCTGCCGAAGTGATAAAAAAACGCAAAAATATGCGAATACTTCTGTTTTCAACAGCAGTCGTAAGAGTATAATGAATTTATTACGTTATGTCACGTGTAAGGAGGATCTATCTATGAACAAGCCCGAATTTAACGACCAGTATGCGAAGACGAGGCTTCGTGCGCATAAAACGTTCGGCGGTCGGACTGTAGACATCTACTATGGTGCGGTGGATGCCGAGGGCAATGCTTGTGCGCCGAGGGAGGATGCGGACGACGGACACGGATACTGGAGCGGTATCGAAGTCAACGGTGATTACCGTATGTTTGTCTGGAAGCATTCAGCTGCGGAAGGCGGAGCCATAGAGTACGGTACAGAACACGGCGATCATGCGCTGGAGGATATGGAGAACGACATCCTGAAGAAGCGGGATCTCTGCCGTGAAGCAGAGGAGTTCGTCAGGAATTTCGGAAGTGATGATGAAGAAGCGCTGAAAGATCTGGAAGCGCGCTGGAACGCGGTAGAGAATTGGAATACACCGGCTGAGGAAGTGTTCCACAAGCGGTTTGAAGCGACACTGAGCGGTGCCCAGGACCGTCTGGAGAAGGTCCGTACCAACCGTGGGCTGAAGGAAGAAATCATCCGCAGAGCGGAAGAGATCGCCCAGTCCAATGAATGGAGAAAGACAAGGGAAGCGCTGCAGGGACTGCGCAAGGAACTCAGCGAGATCGGAACAGCCGGTGAAAAGGCTGATTCTGAACTGAGAACCCAGTTCAACCGTATTGAAAGAGCGTTCCGTGAGCGTCAGAAGGAATTCTTTGCGACGATCGATGCGAGGCGTGAAGAGGCTGCTGCAAAGAAGAATGAGATTCTGGAGAAGACGGCTGCGCTGGTGGAGAACCCTCAGAACTGGAAGGAAACCGGTGAGAAGCTGAACGAAATCTTCAATGAGTGGAAGGCTGCCGGAAGCGCAGGACACGAGCTGGATGAGGAACTGTGGGCGAAGTTCAACGGGCTGCGCCAGGGCTTCAACAAGGCAAGGCAGGCCTGGTTCGATGAGCGCAACGCAGCGTGGGCTGCCAGCATTGAGCTGAAGAACAAGCTGATCGAAGAAGCGAAGGAACTGGCTGCCAAGTCCAGTTTCACCAAGGAGATCACCGACCGGATGAAGGCGCTGGATGTCGAGTGGAAGACAGCCGGCTATTCCGGAAAGAACGACAATGATCGTCTGTGGGACGAGTTCAAGGAAGCAAAGGAAGTATTCTGGAACGGCAAGCGCAGCGCAGCGCTGAAGCGGATCCAGAGCGATGTTGACCGCAAGCAGGAAGCGCTGGATGCGTGCAAGGCTGAGATCGAGGATCTGGAGTACCGTCTGTCGATTGCGCCGAACGCAACCATCAGCGAGGATATCAACCGCCGTCTGTTCCTGAAGAACGGTGAAAGAGAAACACTCGAGAGAGAACTGGAAGAGTTGAAGAAAAGACTTGACTGATCAGGAAGGTTCCTTCAGGTGAAGGAACCTTTCAAACAGATTCAATGGATACAGCAGTGGAGGGAATACAGTATGGACAGACCGATTATCGGCATTCTGCCGCAGTTCGACAGAAGATTTGACAAAGAGTTCATCGGAGATGAGTATGTTAGGGCCGTGGAGGAATCCGGCGGTCGGGTGAAGCTGCTGCATATTACGGAAGATGATGCGGAGATGGATGCACAGGTCGCCGCTTGCGATGGATTCCTGATTCCGGGCGGCAGGGATATTCATCCTGAACTGTACGGTGCAGCGTATGCGCCGTATACAGCACCGGTACAGCGTTTCCGGGACGTGTATACTCTGGCGATGATCGGGAAGATCAAGGCGGCAGACAAGCCGCTCCTGGGCATCTGCTACGGTCTGCAGGCGATCAATGTTGCCTATGGCGGTACACTGATCCAGGATATCCGGATCGAGTGTCCGTTCATCAATACACCGCATGACCGGAAACTGGGCCTTTCCAAGGAATCCGCAATCCACGATGTCACGCTTGTACCGGGATCCCCGATCCACAATGTGATTGAAAGGGATTATACAGGAGCCCATGGATTCCACCACCAGGCGATCAAGACTGTCGGTGAAGGGCTGACCGTGATGGGCAGGAGCGCGGACCGGCTGGTGGAAGCGGTCTACGATCCGGAGAAAAAGTACGTCTGGGGTGTAATGTGGCATCCGGAATCAGACTTCGGCTATCGTGAGGACAGCAAGCGGGTTTTCCGTTATTTCATTGAACAGTGCAGATAAACTGAAGAAACCGGGCGAAAACCCGGTTTTTTTTGTGTATTCTGAAAATAATTTCAGTTTCAAAGAGAAAAACCCGATTTTCTTCATACGGTACAGCATGAATCTGTTGAGTTCATCCCTCTTCTGCAATACATTGGAACAAGGAGGATCGATACTATGAAACCACTGATCGGAATTACACCGATGTACTATGAACCTTACCACGGCATTGTTATGACCAACACATATATCAGTGCTCTGGAACGGAACGGGGCACTGCCCATTCTGCTTCCGATAACAGACAACGAAGAAGAGATCAGAGCCATCTTCGAACGCATTGATGGTATTGTCGTGACCGGTGGTGAAGACATCGATCCGCACATGTACGGGGAAGAGAACCGCGCCAGCGGAACACCGACACCGATCCGTGACGCGGCAGACTCTGCCTATGTCAGGATTGCGATTGAAATGGACCTGCCGGTACTGGCTACCTGCAGAGGGACACAGATGGTAAACGTAGTCTGCGGCGGAACGCTGTACCAGGATCTGCATACGGATATTGAGGGTAACGCGCACAATTCTGTTGTCGATGAGCGCTGGGCCAACGCGCAGCACACTGTGGATCTGGTGGAAGGCACACCGATCGCCGATCTGTTCGGCAAGCTGAATATCCCGGTCAACAGTACGCACCATCAGGCCATCCGCAAGGTCGGTGAGGGTCTGAAGGTAATGGCTGTTTCGGATGACGGCATTACGGAAGCGGTCTACCGTCCGGACAAGAAGTTTGTCTGGGCTGTGCAGTGGCATCCGGAAATGATGGATATTACGAAGTATCCGGAACAGGACGGTATCTTTGAGTCCTTCCTGAAGGCTGCGGGCAAATAATGAGACAGAAAGCGGACGGAGAGTCCGCTTTTTTTATTGAAAATAACTATTGTAATCAGAATGATATTTGTTATAATAATACATGCGCTGAGTCATGGTTCCTTAGCTCAGTTGGTAGAGCAACTGACTCTTAATCAGTGGGTCTAGGGTTCGAGTCCCTAAGGGACCACCATCAAAAATACCGCATCAAGCGGTATTTTTTCTATTCTCCGACATGTACTTCACATCCGGTATCACAGTCTTCCGGATCTGCTTCCGCTGTACCATCCATCATTGGTGTGCCGGCATGGATATGGAACCATTCGGACAGCTTTTCTGTACTCCCGTAGTACGGAATATCTTCATCCACATTGGGCAGCAGACGGGCAGTAATCACACCGTTTTCAAAGAGAAGGACAGTGGGTGTGTACAGTACTTCGCCGTAGAGGAAACTGTCTTCCTTCAGTCCGATCATGGAGATCCGGCGGATCTCCAGCAGGCCTGCGTCTGCGTATTCAGAGAGAATGGGACTGAACTGTGCACAGGTGCTGCATCCCGGCAGATACAGATACAGAGCGAAGAGATCTCCTGAACGGATCTTTTCATCCAGTTCGTCTTCCGTGATGGACGGGATAGTGGATGGATATACGGTTTCCTCCGGTGCCGGCTCCGGTTTTTCCTGGATGCGGTGGAGCGCAGTAAACTCGATGGGATGATAGACCAGACGGTGGAAGTCGTAGTAGATTTCACCGTTCTCTTCCCTGCGTATGGAGATGCTGTGGTCTCCTTTGTAGTACCAGTATCCGCCGGCGTTCCAGATCCTGTC
>JAEEYJ010000123.1 GCA_016291725.1 Solobacterium sp. | reverse complement strand
GATATCCGGTTGTGAGCATCAATGTTCAGCTGGGTCAGCGGGCTGATGTAGATCCGGTATTTGTTCTCTTCATCAATCTCTGCTGTCATCTTCGGATTCAGGCCATGGATGCCTTCAATCACGATCGGTTCATCCTGATCCAGCGTAACAATCCGTTTGCCGAACACTTTGGTGCCTTCCATGAAGTCGAACTCCGGAAGGTCTACCTTCTCCCCGTTCATCAGCGCTTTCATCTGGGTGTTGAACAGTTCCAGATCCAGCGCGTCAATGGTCTCGTAGTCATTCTTGCCGTCCGGTCCGACCGGAGTGTCCCGCCTTTCTACAAAGTAGTCATCCGTACCGAGGTACAGCGGCTTCTTCCCCAGTACCCGCAGCTGGATGCACAGACGCTTGGCAAACGTCGTCTTTCCCGAAGAGGAAGGACCGGCAATCAGGACAAACCGTTTGTTCTTTTCAACGATCTCCGTGGCGATTTCCACGATCTTCCGCTCCTGCAGCGCTTCCGCGAGCAGTACGGTTTCATTGATCCTGCCGTCCGCCACCGTTTCATTCAGATCTGCAGCACAGTTGATGCCGGCAATCTTCGCCCAGACTGCATTCTCGGCATAGGCACCGTACAGCTTTTTCTTGACTTCCCGCTGGGGGATCTTCTTCGGATCATGTACATTGGGATGCTGAAGGAGCAGACCGCCTTTGTAGCGAACAACATCAAAGTACTTCAGCCACCCGGTACTGGGCACCATCTCGTGGAAGCAGAACTCTGTTACACCATCCAGGGTATACAGCAGGGATTCTTCGATATCCGGCGCACTGTTGAACAAACGGAGATCTTCCTTTGCACCCTTTTCCTTGAAAAACTGCATCAGTTCCTGCCGGGATACAACACTGCGCACAAACGGCAGATCATCGTCCACCATTGCCCGCATCTCCGCCAGAATCTCTGCCGGCTCTGCCTGGACACCGCGTCCCTTGACCAGCGTGTACACACCGGCCTGCAGGCTGTTCTCGAATGAAACATTGACCCGCTTTCCGTACAGCCGCTGGATCGCGCGTACATACAGAAAGCTCAGGGATGCTTGGTAAATCCGGTATGCCGCAATATCCCGCAGGTCCAGCAGTTCCAGCATGCAGGCATGGTCCAGTATTTCCAGCAATGATTTTGTTTTCCTGTCCACCCGGCAGGCAATGAAATCGTACTCCCACTCCTTCCGGTACTTTTCCGCCAGTTCTTTGGCTTCTACCGGATGATCCAGCATTTCAATGTATGAACTTCCGTCCTGAAGACGGACAATGACCTTGAATTTCTGTTCTGCCATGATTCAGCCCTCTTTCAGATACTCTTTCCATTATTGTACCCGTAAACCCAATATATCTGAAAGCGGACAGCAATAAAAAATCATGGGTGCTGCCCATGATCTTCAGTCCATCACTGCGTCATTCAGAACGCAGTAGATGTAATGGCCTTCCGTATAGGAATCGAATACACCGGTAACCGTTATCTCTTCACCCTCGGCAGGATAATCATCCGGATACTGCCGGTCATCGCGCAGTACAAATTCGACACCCTGCGCACAGCACTGCGTTGCGTCCTGGATCACGCAGGCATAGAGGCGCTTGTTTTCCTTTTCGTCGAAAAGCGTTGCAAACGAGCCCCGCATCTTCACGGTATATCCGATATAGGACTCCGGTTCCAGCATCATGTCGTAGACAACGGAATAGACCATGGAAGACGACATTGCTGTCAGATCCACATCAACGGCAAGGTCTTCACTGAGTACGGTTTCCTCATCTACATGGTATTCCGGAGCAGGTGCATCCTGCAGCGTACTGCCGGTACGGGATTCATTGTCCGCCTGAGCCATGCCTTCTTCCAGTACCGACTCAACATCCGATGTTTTCCCGTATGTATGGTTATTGTCTGTGTCTTTGCTGCAGCCGGCAGCCAGAGCAGCAATGCACAGGACCATGATCATTGTCTTTTTCATAAACTGGCACCTCCGTATTTTTTCAATAGACAGCACAGGCCGAACACGAGCACATCAGCCGCAACTATGGTTGATCCTACAGGTGTACCTGCCAGCACCGAAACAATCATGCCGCTGAAGGCACAGATCACGGACAGTACCGCAGAGCACACAGTGACCGCGCGGAAGCTCTGGAACAGCCGCATGGCTGAAAGTGCGGGGAATACAACAAGAGCTGAGATCAGCAGTGATCCAACCAGATTCATTGCCAGAACGATGATCACAGCCGTGCAGACAGCGATCATCAGATTCCAGCGGTCTGCGCCGGCTCCGGTTGCCTGAGCGAAATCCTCATCGAAGGTTACTGCAAAGATTCTATGGTGATACAGTATGAACACCGCCGTAACCAGAACGGAGAGCACGGTGCATACCGCAACATCCTGCTTTGACAGCGTGAGAATGGATGTTGAGCCGAACAGTGTCGTACATACGTCACCGGACAGGTTGGATGAGGCAGAGAATACATTCATGATCAAATAGCCGAATGCCAGAGCGCTTACAGAGATCATTGCGATTGCTGCGTCTCCCTGGATCTTTGCCTTGCTGCCTCCCCTGAGCAGGGCGACCGCACTGATCACCGTCACCGGCAGGACCAGCAGCGTTTCATCCGTCAGATTCATAACAGCAGCCACACACATCGCACCGAACGCTACATGGGAAAGGCCGTCACCGATAAACGAGAAGCGCTTCAGTACCAGCGTCACGCCGAGCAATGACGAGCACAGGGCAATCAGAACACCGACGATCAAAGCATAACGTACAAACGGATACTGAAGGTACAATCCCAGTTTCCCCATTATCCTTTTCCTCCTTCATTCTCCTGCAAATACGCACTGCCTGCTCCGCCGCCAAGATATGCATCACGGGTTCCGTAAAAGACCGTGCTGCCGATATGCAGGACATGGGTTGCATAGCGGACCGCGCCCTTTGTATCATGGGTGATCATAATCACGGTCATTCCGTCCCGGTTCAGCCGTTCGATCAGCTCATACATCTCAGTGGCCGCTTTCGGATCAAGTCCTGTAACAGGCTCATCCAGCAGCAGAATGCTCTGTGCCGCACACAGTGCCCTTGCCAGCAGAACCCGCTGCTGCTGTCCGCCGGACAGATCACGGTAGCTGCGTGACGCAAGGGAATCAATCCCCATCCTCTGCATACTCTGTGCTGCAGTTTCCCTGTCCCTGCGGCTGTAGAACGGCCGCAGGCCACTGTGCCCCAGGCAGCCCGAAAGCACGACCTCCCGTACGGAAGCCGGAAAGTCCTTCTGCACTGTGGTCTGCTGCGGCAGCCAGCCGATTCCGCTCTTCATCAGACTATCGTCTTTCACAATCGTACCGGAAAGCGGATCCTGCAGCCCCAGGATCGTCCTC
>JAEEYJ010000122.1 GCA_016291725.1 Solobacterium sp. | reverse complement strand
TCTTCTATCCCCCGCCGGCCCTGCTTTACCTCTACGCCCTCGATCTGCGGATTGATAAAGCGATCACATACCGCATTCGTATAGCTGGCTGTAATGAAGCGGCTGAGGCCGAACCCGATGATCATATAGTATCCGCACAGCAGGATCAGCCCGAACAGCGGATCCACTCCGAAAAACCAGACTGCGATAAAAGCGATCACCGTCGGCACGCAGTGCAGCAGCCGGATTCCCACACTGAACGGCAGACGTGCGATTCCAAGCAGCAGTCCGTTGCGCAGGACACCTTTTGCTTTCAGGTCGTATGTTACGGTCAGTGGATACATATATGTAATGCTGATTGCCCAGATTGCACCGACCATCACCACCAGCATCTGCGGTACCGCCATGATCATGTTCTGGTTCGCCATCCGGCCGTATGTGATCCATCCCTGGTAAATGAGAGCAGGCAGCGCTCCTGTGATCGTACTCAGAAGGAGCGGAATCTTCCAGTTGGACTTCACAGCATCCTTGAAATCTGACCAGGCAAACGCATGCTCATCCCGGGCCCAGTTCCTGGTTACATAACTCAGTCCTGCGGTAAACGGGCCGGTGATGGCAATACATGGGAACAGATAGATCAGCAGCCATAAAAGCCCGTTCTGCATCTCTGTAGCACCATTCGTCTGCACTGCCTGAAACTGTTCCCGTGTCAGCGTTCCTTCGCTGTCCGCACCGACCCGTTCAAGGTATGCCTCATAGCTTGTATCCGCGTAGACCCGGTCTCTTTCCTGCAGATATTCCCTGTACTGATTATACTCCTCTTCGGATAGAGTCAGTTCCATTTCCTTTGACTGAAGCAGTTCCGCGTATTCAGTGTAATTGTATTCCGAAATCGCAGCTTCTGTCTGAATCCTGTTCCAGAGGTTGGATACATTCAGCAGCAGTACGAGTGCGGCCGGGATCCAGATCAGCATATAGATCAGGTTCAGGCGGCACAGGCCGCTCAGCCGCGTCCGAAGCGTATCCCGGAACAGTTTCATCCGGGTATCGGGCAGGTCATCCTTCCGGAAATCGCCTTTTCCGCTTTTTCCGTAGAAGTAATTGTCCATCAGCTTGCCCATTTTATTCCCTCCAGATACCCGGATACGTGCCGGGTAATTATGCCATGAGTGCCTTGCTGGCCTCGCACAGCTTTTCGTTCAGTTTTTCCGCAGCATCCCTTTCAGGATCATTGGCGTTCACATACAGCTTGATCTTCGGTTCCGTTCCTGAAGGACGCACGCATACCCAGCAACCCTTTTCCAGTTCGAAATACAGTACATCGGAAACCGGAAGTCCTGTAGGTTCTTCCTTTCCGTTTGCTGTACGGATTCCTTTCAGGTAGTCCCGTACTGCAGTCACCTTCAGTCCTGCGATTTCCTTCGGCGGATTCTGCCGCAGACCGGCCATGATCTCTTTCATCCGGCTCAGGCCGTCCTTACCGGGAAGCGTCGTGGATACTACATTGTCAACATAGTATCCGTATTCCCTGAAGATCTGCTGCACCCGGTCGTAAAGCGTGATTCCCTCCGCCATACAGGCACAGGCAACCTCGCTGACCAGCAGGCTCGCGTTGACTCCGTCCTTGTCCCGTACAAATGTGCTGGACAGGAATCCGTAGCTTTCCTCAAAGCCGAAGAGGAATGTATGGTCCCCTTTGTCCATGAACTGCTGGATCTTCTCGCCGATGAACTTGAAGCCTGTCAGCGTTTCATAGATGGCAATCCCGAAGCTTTCACAGATCCGGTTAGCCAGGCTCGTGGAAACAATGCTCTTCACAGCAGCACCGTCTTTGGGTAGTTTTCCGGCTTTCTTCAGGCTGCTCAGAATATAATGCAGCAGGACACATCCAATCTGATTTCCGCTCAGCACATGCCATTCGCCTGTTCCGTCCTTTACTGCTACGCCAAGCCGGTCACAGTCCGGATCTGTCGCGAAGATTACGCTTGCTCCAACCTCCGCAGCCTTTTTGAAAGCCAGGTCGTACGCTCCGGGATCTTCAGGATTCGGCACCTTGATCGTGCTGAAGTTCGGATCAGGCATTTCCTGCTCTTTCACAACCGCAAGATTGGTCAGGCCGATCTCCTTCAGCAGCCTGCGAACCGGCACATTGCCGCTTCCGTGCAGCGGAGTGTACACAATGTTCAGCCGGGAACCTTCGTTCTTCAGCAGCTCCGGATTGATACTCAGGGTTTTGATCCTGGCAATGTAGTCGTCGTCAACTTCCTTGTTTCCGATAATCTTCAGCAGGCCCTTGTCCAGTGCTTCCTGCTCATCCATCAGCAAACAGTCGGTGTATTCTGTAGCGCGGATGACCCTTGTGATGCCGGCTGCGACCTCCGGTGCAACCTGGGCGCCGTCTTCGCCATAAACCTTATACCCGTTATACTGCGGCGGATTGTGGCTCGCAGTGATCACAACGCCGGCAACTGCATTCAGATGCCGCACCGCGTAGCTCAGCACCGGAACAGGCCGAAGTGCGTCAAACAGATATGCAGGAACTCCTTCCCTGCACAGAACCAGTGCCGTATCCCTCGCAAATTCCGCGCTGAACCGGCGACTGTCATAGGCGATCACAACGCCGCGTTTTGCCTCTTCCGGTTTTTCCAGCAAATATCCGGCCAGACCTTTTGTTGCCCGGCGGACGTTGTACTTGTTCATGCGGTTCATACCGGCTCCGAGTACACCGCGCATGCCGGCGGTCCCGAAGCTCAGCTCGGTATAGAAACGGTCTTCGATTTCCTTTTCATCACTGCGGATCGCCTCC
>JAEEYJ010000121.1 GCA_016291725.1 Solobacterium sp. | reverse complement strand
TACAGGGTCATCCACGGATAAGAAAAAGAATGAATACAATCCCGGACCGGTGATTATGGAAACGGGTGTGCCCGGCATCCGGCTGGATTTCAACTTCGGTGTACGTCTGCTTCTGGATGAAGGCGAAGGATACCATCTGCGGATCACGGACCGGGATGCAATGATCGTCATGTACGACGCTGATATCAGCAGCAAATACGTGGAGACAAAGAAGAAGTATTACATCGATTATCTGGTGGAACTATGGAAGAACGGCCGTAAAGTACTGACGCATTCCTTTGATCTGAAAAACAGGAATGTCAAGATCTGCCTTCCGGTCAGCGGCGTGCTCGGCGATGTACTGGCATGGTTTCCCTATGCCGAAGAATTCCGGAAAAAGCACGGCTGCAACGTCTACTGCATGGTAAGCAAGGAACATGCGGAGATCTTCCGCCCTGCCTATCCTATGATCCGCTTTGCATCAGAGGGAGAGACAGTTCCCGAGTGCTACGCGACCTATTACATGGGTGCATACACGGATCCAAACTATGCACCGGTCAATCACCGGCAGGCAGGCCTGAGCGGCAGTGTTCCGTACATGCTCGGTCTTGAACTCAGGGAAGTGCGTCCTGTACTGACACCCTGTGCAGAGAGGCCGGTCAAGGAACCGTATGTCTGCATCGCTGTACAGTCTACATCACAGCGCAAATACTGGAACAATGTACGGGGTTGGGATTATACCGTGGAGTATCTGAAGAGGCTCGGCTACCGTGTACTGTGCATCGACAGGAACCGTGCCAACCCGATCGGGGACTACAGGAACGAGATGCCGGCAGGCGCCGAGGATTTCACCGGTGATCTGCCGCTGCAGCAGCGCATAGACCTGCTGGGCCACGCAGACTTCTTCATCGGCCTCTCCAGCGGCCTCTCCTGGCTTGCCTGGGGCGCCGGTACACCGGTGATCATGATCTCCGGCTTCTCCCTGCCGCAGACAGAGTTCTATACACCGTACCGTGTCATCCAGTACCATTCCTGCTACGGCTGCTGGAACGACGCTGCCGTTGAAATGCTGGGGAAGGACAAACTGTACTGTCCGAGGCACCAGGGAACGAAGAGAATGTTTGAATGCTCCCGGTTCATCACACCGGAGTATGTCTGCAAGGTCATTGACCGCCTGATGGCAGACTACGGGCTTCCCGGCAGGGAAGGGGTATAGCCTTCATTCAGTATTAAAACGGGATACCTCCAGTATCCCGCTTTTTGTTTGATCTCTATGCTTCAGGTGAATCCCCGAAAAGCTCTTCGTTCCTGCTCAGTACTTTTGCGGCTGTATTGACGTCCGTAATCAGTACATTGGGCAGATGGCCCCGGAGCGCTCCAAGGATGGTCATGATCTTATGGTCACCGCAGGCAACCGCCACGGTCATCTGGTTCTTTCTTACCTTGTCCAGATGCAGGCAGATGCACTTCTCGTTCCATTCGCAGGGGACGTAGTTGCCGTTGATGTCGTAGTACATCATACAGACGCAGCCGACAGCGCCTTTCTCCTTCAGTTCCTGTGCCTGTGCTTCTGTCTGGTACTCACGGATGATCTCCGCTGTCTTCAGCCGGCTGACATCAATGCCCCCCAGACCGGTCAGAACAATGTCACAGTGCTCCATCATATCCATGACACGACGGACATTCGGATCGTTCAGCAGTGCTTCCCTGGCCATTGCATTATCCATATAGATGGGTGTCCGCAGCTCATAGCTGTCACCGTGGAACAGCTCTGCAAGGTGAACGCGCAGCTCCCTGGCTTCCACAGCCTGATGAGCGTTGGATGCGGTACCGATCAACTGGACAACTTCCAGTTCACATTCGTGGATGGGATGGATCTTGCGGATGGTACGGTCGGCAGCGGTGCCGGAAGCGATGCCGAACCGTTTCTTTCCTTTCAGCAGATTGGACGTATAGATGGACGCAAAGTCTGTCAGAGCGTCCAAAGTACGGTCATAGGAGTCCCTTTCGAAGCAGGAGATGATGACAGCGTCCTTCAGGCCGAACGTACGGCAGAAGACTTCCTCCATGGAGGGGATGCGGTCGCGTACCTGCCGGACACGGATGTCGACTATGCCGACCTCCCTTGCCCGGGCAAGGAGACGGGAAACGGTCGAGCGGGAGAAGAACAGCTGCCTGGCAATATCCGATTGCTGCATGTTCTGGTTGTAGTACATATCCGCGATCTGGGACAGAAATGCATATTCCTGCAATGCTTTTTTGTTTCTGGAAAGGGCGGCAGCCTCCAGAACGCTGAGCTCGTTTCCGGTCGTTTTCATTTCAAAGCCTCATATACCGCTTCCGTATCATCTACCACGCTCTGATAGAACGCGTACATCTCTTTGCTCGGTTCATACACATAGGTACGGGCGCCTTCGCGGGCTTTTTCGAATGCAGTACGGTAATCCGGCCATACACCGAGCGTTACAGCAGCAGAGATGAAGGCACCGATCGCGGTTGCCTGGGAATCATCATAGCGCACCAGGGTTTTCCCCAGCATATCGCTGAGGATCTGGTCAAACAGATCACTCTTTGTCAGACCGCCGCCGATGTACACTTTCGATACATTCCGGGATTTTTCCGGGAGGGAGCGGACACTTTTGACAATCTCTGCAGCAATGCCTTCCAGCATCGCTCTTCCCAGGTCTGCCCGTGTATTTCCGAGGGAAATATGAGTAAAGCCGGCTCTTGCGTCCAGGTTCCAGTCCCGGGAGCCGCAGCCCTGGAACAGCGGTACAATGCGTACACCGTTGGCTCCGGGAACAGACTGTCCGACAATCTCATGGAATTTCCCGAAATCAGGGTTCCCGTTATTCCACAGTTCAGGGAACAGTTCCTTCAGCATCCAGTTCATCGCGGCCGCCGAAGCCAGTACATTGGACTCCAGGACAAACCGGCCGGGGATGGCGGAAACGTTGCAGATCATGGCTTCGTTTTCCAGATATGGCTGATCGACCAGGGAGATGATGAACGACCCGGTTCCACAGTTGATCACCAAAGTAGAATCATCCAGCTCACCGAGGCCCAGCGCTGAGTTCTGCTGATCGCCGCCGGAAGAGATGACAGGTACACCGCAGCGCACACCGGTTGCTTTCTCGAATGCTTCATTCGTATAGCCGACGATACTGCCGACATCCACAAGCGGAGGAAGCTTCTCTTCGTCCAGATTGTACAGGGAGAGCATTTCCTCATCGTACTTCAGCGTGTGGATATTCATCGCTCCGGTACGGCTCCCGTAGGTACGGTCGCTGGTAAACGCACCGGTCATCGTATTGATCAGATAGTCAGGCACGATCAGGGCTTTGTACGCCCGGTCGTAGACTTCCCGCATATGTTCCTTGAACCAGGTGATCTTGGAGGCGGTGAACACCGCATTGACCTTGGCGCCGGTCTTTCGGTAGACCGTGGGATTGAAGGGTGCAACCCGTTCACAGATCTCTTTGTTGCGGGTGTCCTGCCACATGATGAAATTGGTCAGCGGCGTACCGTCCTTGGCGAACAAAGCCGGAGCGGACCGGTAGGCAGTAACCGATATGGCATCCACAGAAAAGTTTTGTGAAATCTCCGCAATGATCTCGAAGAGCTTCTGCTTCAGTGAAAGAGGATCCTGCTCAATGTAGTCGTTGATGAACAACTGCGGAGTCAGGCGGCTGACAAGCGTCAGTTCTCTGCCGTTCTGATCATAAAGGATACCGCGCATACTGGTGGTACCGACATCAACAGATAGTATGTTCATAATGATTTCCTCAAAAAACAGCGTATGCTGTACTGCTTGTTACTTAAAATGTAGCACAGAAATGAAATTATGTGCAATTTTCAGCGGGTAAATGCCTGCCGGACAAGCAGAACAGCACGGATCTGTATAAAAAAACAGCGGTCCTGACGGACCCCTGTTTTTCAATGATTGTCTGAATTCACTACAGACCGAGCAGATACTGGGCAAAGCGGAAATAGATCAGCAGCGAGATGGCGTCCACGATGGTGGTGATGAACGGAGACGCCATGACCGCCGGGTCAAACCCAACGGCTTTGGCCAGGATCGGCAGGGTACAGCCGACCAGCTTCGCAGCGAATACGGTGAAGATCAGGGTGCAGCAGATGACCAGCGCAATGCTGACGGTGATCGGATTGTGGAAGAGCATGCGGTCCACCAGCATCAGCTTTGCAAAGTTGCAGGCAGCCAGGATCGCACCGATGATGACCGATACCCGGATTTCCTTCCAGATGACTTTACCGAGATCCTTCATCGTAATCTCGTCCAGGGAAATACCACGGATGATGGACACACTGGCCTGGGAGCCGGAGTTTCCTCCCGTGTCCATCAGCATCGGAATATAGGCGGTCAGGATGGCCTGGGAAGCCAGGGCATCTTCGAAACTGGAGATTATCTGGCCGGTAAACGTTGCTGAGATCATCAACAGAAGCAGCCAGGGAATCCTGGATCTGACCGTCTCTGCAATGCCTGTATTCAGATAGGGCTTGTAGGAAGGAATGACGGCTGCCATTCGTTCAATATCCTCGGTCGTCTCTTCTACGATGACGTCCAGAGCGTCGTCAACGGTTACGATACCGACAAGACGGTTTTCCTTGTCCACGACCGGCATGGTCAGGAAGTCGTACTTTTCGAATTTCCTTGCGGTCTCTTCCTGGTCATCCAGCGTCTGTGCCGCAATGATGTTCGAATCCATGATCTCTTCCATGGTCTGGTCGGCTTCCGCCAGCAGAAGATCACGGATGGTCAGGAAGCCCAGCAGATGGCGGTCCGCGTCAACGATGTACATTACGTTGATCGTTTCCATGTCCTGTCCGATCCGCCGGATCCGCTTCAGGGCGTCCTCCACGGTCATGGTCCGTTTGATGTCCACATACTCGGTTGTCATGATGGAGCCGGTGGAGTCTTCCGGATACTGCAGAATGTTGTTTATGGAGCGCCTTGTCTCCGGATCGGCTGTAGCCAGAATCCGTCTGACGACATTGGCCGGCATTTCCTCGATGATGTCTACCGCGTCATCCAGATACAGCTCATCGATGACTTCCTTCAGCTCTGATCTTGAAAACCCTCTGATCAGGCTTTCCTGGGAATCCGTATCAAGCTCAACGAATACTTCCGCAGCCAGCTCCTTGGGCAGAAGCCGGAACATCACGGGAATCGTATCTTCAGGCAGTGCTTCCATGACGTAGGCAATGTCAAACGGCTCCAGATCGATAATGGCCTGTCTTGCCTGTACATACTTTTTTTCATTCAGATAGGTTTCGGTTTCTTCCACCAGCTTTTCCAGATTGTCTCTTTCTTTTGCCATGTTGTTTCCGTCCTTTCTCTGTTTACCACTCGATGCGTTCTTCAAGCCCTTCCGTGTAGATTACCAGCTCGTTGTGGGTCAGCTTCTGGTACGGAGTATCATACACTGCATCACTGTCCGCAATCCACACTGCTTCAAATTCCATATCCGGGTACTTGTCACGCATTTTCTGCAGCACTGTGTTTCCCTCTTCAAGCGACATGGTGAACAGGGCAGTGGACAGGGCGTCCGCCAGATCACTGCGCTGTGTCACGATAGACACCGAGTGCCAGTACTGAGCCGGCAGGCCGGTATCCGGGTCGATGATGTGATGGTATCTCTGCCCGTCCTCTCCGATGAAGAACCGCTCATAGTCCCCGCTGGTCGCAACGCTTTCCTCATCCAGGCAGACCACATTGATCAATGCACCGCTGCCTGCCGGATCCTGAATGCCGGTGCGCCATGGCTTCCCGTTGGGCTTCGCTCCCAGGGTGCGTACATTGCCGCCGCCGTTGACAGCACCGGTGAAGATGCCGTATGACTGCAGCAGCTGCGCGGTCTTCTCCACGGCCCATCCTTTGGCGATGGCTCCGGCATCCAGCTGTATCCCGGGATCGGTGATGTACACTGTGCCGGCTTCCTCGTCAATCACGATGTATTCCCAGCCTCTCTGCGCTGCAGCAGTCTGCACCTTATCCACTGACGGTACCGCACCCGGACCGTCCGCCGCTGCTGTGCGGCATTCATGCCACACACGGAACAGGGAACCCATTGTGATGTCCATTCCGCCTTCGGAAAGCTCATACATTTCTTCCGCTTCCTTCAGCAGTTCAATGATCTCCGGCTCTACACCGACCGGCGCTGTGCCGGCCATATCATTTACCGTCTTCAGGTTATTCATCCCTTGGTAATTGTGGTAGATGTCGAAAAGGTCGCTGCAGTGCCGGAAATATCCGGAAGCTTCCTGGAAAACCGTCTGGAATTCTTCCGGAGAGAGCTGGAACTGCTGCAGGGAAAAGAAGGTGTCGAAGCCGCAGTCTGTGCATACATCGGAAAGAAGCTCCTGGGGCACTCTGTCCGCATCCTGCGCACAGGCCGTCAGAAGCATCCCTGAGAGAAGCGGTAGTATCATCTTCCGTTTCATGCTGTGCAAATTATACCATATACGGGCTGTACTGATGGTTATTCAGCGGCATTCTATGTTATAATTTTGACGTTTCATTAGGGAGAAGGGATAAGACTATGTCATTATTAACCGGACCGATGCATCACCATCTGGACGGACACAAGGAACTGACAGCGCACAATCCTGTGAAGAAGCTGCCGGAGCCGGATGTCGTGTGGATTCCTCTGGTAAACGGGAACGCATCCTGCACACCTTTGGTCAATGTAGGGGATGAGGTGAAGATCGGAACCAAGATTGCGGAACGCAATGACCATTTTTATCTGCCGCTGTACTCTCCGGTTTCCGGCACGGTCATGGCAGTGGAAAAGAAAATGACCACAGCCATGAAGATGGCAGATCATCTTCGGATCCAGAACGATCACAAGGGGACGGTCGAGAAGCCTTTTGCGCCGATTGACTACGAAGAGGCGACCAATGAGGAGCTGCTTGATTTCGTCAAGAATGCAGGCATGCTTGGCCTCGGCGGTGCCGGTTTCCCGACCTATGTGAAGTTCCTGAAGCCCGAAAACGTTGATCTGTTCATTGTCAACGGAGTAGAGTGCGAACCGTACCTGACAGCAGACTACAAGAACATGATGGAAAACCTTGAGCTGCTGAAGACAGGTGTTCTGGCGTTCTTCAAGCTCTCAAAGGCAAAGAAGGGCTGCGTCTCCGTCAAGGAGGACAAGCATGATCTGATTGCTGAGCTGAAGAGAATATTCGAAGGAACACCGATTGAGATCCGTACCGTACCGGATATCTATCCGGCCGGCTGGGAGCGTACGCTGGTGCTTCTGCTTACAGGCAAGCGCTATGACAGGCTGCCGATCGAAGCAGGCTGCATCGTGTCCAACGCCTCCACAGCGATCGCGCTGGGCAACGCGCTGGTCAACGGCATGCCGATCACCCATAAGTACGTGACGGTTTCCGGCACCGGTGTCAATACACCGTCCACGGTCATCGCTACGGTCGGTACACTGGCGCATGATGTTGTAGAAGCCTGCGGCGGCTACAGTTCCGATGACTGCATTCTGTGTGCGGGCGGTCCGATGATGGGCCGTGCCATTCCGAATGACCAGTTCGTTGTAGCACTGGAGACCAATGGTCTGACAACATTCAAGAATGAACCGGTGAAGACAGTTGCCTGCCTGAGATGCGGCAAGTGCACGGAAGTCTGCCCGAACGGACTGCAGCCGGTGCGCATCAACGCAGCAGAGAAGATCAAGGATGTGGAAACGCTCAAGAAGCTGGATGTTATGTCCTGCATCGAGTGCGGTCTGTGCTCCTATATCTGTCCGTCGAAGATCGATGTGACGGAAGGCATCAGAAGGGCGAAGAAGTATCTTGCCCTGACAAAGAAATAAGGGGGGAAGGAAGTCATGAAACTGAATTTCAAACCGGCACCGAACTACCGCAGCAAGCAGAGTACGACCGGTATAATGATTGATCTGACCCTGTGCCTTCTGGCAGTGGCACTCTTCTCGGTCGTCTATTATTTCAAAGCCTATGGGTCCGCTCTGGGAACCCGTGTGCTGATCAATCTCGTGGCAACGGTTGCGGCTGCGCTGGTTACGGAAGCACTCTGGTTCAAAGCGGTCAAGAAGGACATCAAGGAAGGCATTATGTCTTCCTACGGCTGGGTTACGGCGCTGATCATTACACTGATCTCCTCCGTCAATGCCAATGTCTATGCCCTGATTATCTCCACCGTACTGGCAATCCTGTTCGGCAAGCTGGTCTTCGGTGGATTCGGCCAGAATATCTTCAATCCGGCAGCGTTCGGTGAAGCGATTCTGATGAGTACATTTGCAGCCACAAGCGCGGATCTGCTGTCCGGTGCAACACCGACCGTTACCTACAAGGGATTCGGCTGGATCTCCACAGCGGACCAGCTGTCCGGTGTCATCGCACAGTACGGCGGCCTCGGGAAGATGTTCCTGGGCATGTACGACAGCACGATGGGAAGCACCTGTGCACTGCTGATCCTGGCCTGCCTGGCAGTCCTGATCATCCGCAAGGATATTGACTGGCAGACACCGGTATTCTACATCGGCGGCGTATTCGTCATTTCGCTGATTGTCGGTCTGGTGCGCGGCGCAGGCATCCAGTACGCACTGTTCAATGTACTGGCAGGCGGTGTGCTCTTCGGCGGTGTCTTCATGACAACCGATCCGGTTACCTCTCCGGTATCCATTCCGGGCAAGATCCTGTTTGCGATCGGTGCAGCCAGCTTTACGCTGATCATCCGCTGGAAGAGCAATCTTTCCGACGGTGTTCTGTATTCGATTCTGCTCATGAACATGCTGACACCGATGATCGACCGTCTGATGGACGGCAGCCAGATCAAGGACAGCGGCAAGCTGATCAGAAACATGCTGATCGGCTCCTGCGCGTTCATCGCGGTAGCGCTGCTTGTCGGCATCGTGGCTATCCAGCCGAAGAAGTCCGCTGCAGCTGAACCCGAGACAACGGTCATTGCAGCAGAAGCACTTGAAACAGACGCGGTATACGATACCGCCTGGGCAGATGCTCATTGAGGAGGACGATCATGAACAGAGATACTACGTTATATAAAGTTATCGTTCTCGGAGCTGTCAGCGCTGTATGCGGCTGTCTGCTCTCCCTGGTCAACGGCATTACATCCCCGATCATCGAGGCTGCCAAGATCGCCAAGGAAAAGGCCAACCTGGAAATGATCTATCCGGGTGCTGAATTCACAGCCGTCAATGATTATGATGATCCCAGCGGCCTGATTACCGGCGTCTATGAGGCAGAAGGAAAGGGCATGGTCTACAAGGCACATGTTGTAGGCTACAGTTCCAATGGCATCGATTTCCTGGTTGCCTTCAATGATGATGGCACAGTCGGCGGATTCCAGGTTCTGTCCCATACAGAGACGAACGGATTCGGTTCCCGCTGCTTCGAAGAGGATTTCATGAGCAGGATCCGCTCGCTGAGTGTCGGCGATGATGTACCTCTGCTCTCCGGAGCGACACTGACATCCACTGCATTGAAGAACGGCATTGAAGCTGCCGGTGCAATGTTCAGCGGGAAGTAGGAGGTGAGATCATGAGTGAAGAAAAGAAAAAGAAGAGTTTGATCGATGAACTGATCTACGACAACCCTGTATTCGGTCTGTACCTCGGTATCTGCTCCTGCCTTGCGGTAACGACAACGATCACCAATGCGCTCGGTATGGGTGTGGCGGTCATCGCGGTTCTGGTACTGTCCAATATTCTCGTTTCGCTGGTAGCTCCGCTGACACCGGATGAGATCCATATTCCGGTGTACATCGCGATCATCGCATCACTGGTTACGATCGTCGGTATGGTCATGCAGGCGTATACACCTTCGCTGTATGATGCGCTGGGTGCCTTCATTGACCTGATCGTCGTCAACTGCATCATTCTCGGACGTGCGGAAGCATTTGCGTCCAAGAACGGTATAGCCGCATCCGCAAGGGATGGTCTGATGATGGGTCTTGCCTATACACTGAGTGTATTCGCAATGGCATTCATCCGTCAGATCCTGGGCACAGGAGTCCTGGCCCTCAAGAACCCGCTGACAGATACCACGCTGTTCAGTCTGCGCCTTCTGCCGGTTGGCTTCGATATCCCGATCTTTACAACACCGACCGGCGCGTTCCTCGTATTCGCGATTCTGGCGGCTGCAGTAACAGCCTACAAGAACAGCAAGGATGCGAAGGCAGCTGCGGCTGAGAAGGCAAGGAAAGCGGCAGAGGCGAAGGAAAAGGCTGCGAAGGCTGCGGCCGCAAAGGCTGCCGCTGCTGCAAAGAAGGCAGCTGCTGCGCAGGCTGAGCCTGCCAAGGAGGCATAAAGATGAATCTGTTCAGTATATTCATTGCGTCATTGCTGGTCAATAACGTCATCCTGTCCAAGTTCCTGGGCATGTGCCCGTTCCTTGGTGTCTCCACCAAGCTGAGCTCTGCTGTGGGCATGGGCGTAGCGGTCATCTTCGTCATCCTGGGCGCTTCGGTTGTTTCCTGGCTGCTGTACTACTATGCGCTGGTACCGCTGGGACTGGAGTACATGGAGCTGATCTGCTTCATTCTGCTGATCGCTTCCTTCGTTCAGTTTGTTGAAATGTTTGTCAAGAAGACCTCACCGGCCCTCTACAAATCCCTCGGTATCTACCTGCCGCTGATTACGACAAACTGCGCGGTCCTGTTCGTTGCGATGGACAACATCACCCAGAAGTACAATCTGATTGAAACGGCGGTGAACTCCGTTGCGGTAGCAGGCGGATTCATGCTGATGCTGGTTATCTTTGCCACCATCCGTGAGCGGCTGGAGGGCAGTGACATGCCGAAGGCGTGGAAGGGCAACCCGATCGCCTTCGTCGTCGCAGCGATCATGGCAATTGCATTCTCTGCGTTTGCCGGTCTGGTATAACCCATGAAGATTCTGTATGCAATCCTGATCGCCGGTTCGCTTCTGGCACTGAACATCGTTCTGCTGATTGCGAACAGACGTACGCCTGTACCGGAAGGATGCGAAAATCTCGTTCCTGACTGCAAGGGCTGCGCAATCACGAGCTGCGCGATACGGAACAGCTATACAAAAGGAGATACGAAGAATGATTAAGGGATTATTGACAATGCTGATCCTCGGCTCAGTCTGCGGACTGATTCTGGGCATCGCTTCCAAAGTGTTCTATGTCGAGCCTGATCACCGTGCAGAAGAGATTCTTGCACTGCTGCCCGGATACAACTGCGGCGGCTGCGGATTCCCCGGCTGCTCCGGTATGGCTGCGGCAATCGCAGAGGGCAGCGGTGACGTGAAGTCCTGCAAGCCGAGTTCACAGGCACAGAAGGATGCTGTTGCGGCCTATCTGGCGGAACACCCTGCTGCTTGATTGAAACAGAACATTCCTGCATTTCCGTGCAGGAATGTTTTTTTGTGCGAATAACAGGGTGGAGGTATTCCCATGAACAAAAAGACAATCGTTGCAGCATCCCGGATTCTTCTGGTGTCCGGACTGATTCTGCTGCTGTGGTCAGCGGCAGTACGCATCGACGTCAACCGGAAACTGGATCTCCGGCCTGCCCTGGTCGCTTCCAGAACGATTCCCCCGCGTACACAGATTACTGACAATGATCTGGTGGTACTGATGATTCCTGCTTCCTATCTGCAGGACAGGACCCTCAACGACCGCAGTGAACTCATCGGCAAGTATACGGATATCCAGGGAAGCATTCCTGCCGGTTCTCCGTTCTACAGGGAGATGATCAAGGATGAATCCGAACTGCCGGACAGTCCGTATCTGCAGCTGAAGGAGGGACAGTCCGCCTATACCATGAAAGCTGATATTGCAAAGCTCGGCGGTACACTGAGCCCGGGACAGCGCGTGGATATCTACGCGACATTCGAATCCAGCCGGGAACGTCCTGTCACGGGCTGTCTGCTGGAGAATGTCCGCATCATCGCCATCAAGGACTACCGCGGCCTGTCCCTGGATGATCCGGAAAGCACCGGCACCGTAGACATGGTCATCCTCGCTGTCAATGATGAAGACATCAGTATGCTTACACTGAGTGAAAAAACCGGTGATGTACGCCTGTTTGCCTCAAACAGAACCTACAGCACCGGCGACGAAGCCACCAGACCGGAAAGCTCGGATGCTCTGGAATGGCTGTTCAGCACGGAAGACTAGTTCCAGATCTCTGCTGCCCAGAATCCTTTCCGGTCTGCCCGTGCCGCTTCCTCCAGCTCATAGAAGTATTCATAGTATTTATCGTTCGGTTTGATATGCAGTGTACGCGCCATGCCATCCTTCAGGATCCGCACTTCCAGCATATCCTTTCCCTGGGCATCCAGATAGACATAGGCGAGTACTCTGCCGTACTGGTCAGCAGTGTTTTCGTCATACTCCAGCCAGACCTTCATGCCCGGTCTGACGATGCCCCGGAGATACTCTGCAGAGATCTGTCCTTCTTCTGTGTTGACCTCCGGATTATGGCTTGCGGACTCCGGCGCATCGATGCCGATCAGCCGGACAAAGGTATCCGCACCATCGATCTCCACCCGGAGCGTATCACCGTCCGTGACATAGAGGACTTTGTACGGACCGTTCAGGATCTTCGCCGAGGACTCGGATACTTCCTGCCACGAAGGGAAGAGGACGGGCAGCCCCATCCGGTCCTGCACGGCTGCGTAGCAGACCAGAAGCAGCAGTAAACCAAGCAGGATTCTACGCAGGATCTTCTTCATGCTCGATCAACCTCAGGTCGCTTCCGCAGTGCGGACAGAACGCACTCAGCACATCTGAACCATCCACAATGAGCGCCGGCTGCCCGCAGGCGGGACAGATACAGCCATGTCCGGTATGAATCCAGGTATAACCGTCTCCGGCACGTTTCCGGTACTGGCTCCGCTCTACTTTTGCCTGTCCGGCTATGGTAAACGAACTGTCCTGATGATTGCGCCGGTAGTAGGTTTCATAATCCTGCGCTTCCCAGACTTTCCGTTCGTACTGTTCCGTGAGCCTTGCCAAAGCAGTGCGCTGTTCCTCAATCTGCTCTGCGTATTCATTCCGGTTGATCCGTTCACTGTTCCGGCGCATTTCTTCCATGCGCCAGTACAGAGAGCGGATCAGACTGCCCTGCAGTAAAGCGCGCTGCTCCGCCGCAACGCCGATCTTCTTCGCACGGCGCTTTACACTAAGGCCTGTCCCGGCAAGAATGCCGGCATAGGGCGGTATATAGTTGTCCCAGGCAGGGGACTTCCGGTAGAGTTCCTCACTGACCACAAGATAGTTGTAGTCGCCGTACCAGGAGAGTTTTGCTTCAGAGCGCAGGTCGGCCAGTGTAACCTTGATTTCAAAGCACTTGAAAACACCTTCACTGTCCATGGACAGGAAGTCGACGATCTCACGCCCGTTCCCACCGTGCACGAAGCCGATGGTGACCTCGCTGCAGCCGTATTCGCCTTTGGCAGCGCACCTGTCCTGCAGTGCTTTTTCCAGATCCCGTGTCTCCTGCGTCTTTGCCATACCAATATTATAACCGATGCAAATTTCTCTTGCGCAAACAATCACATGTCGTTTATAATATACCTACGCTGCGGCGGCTGTGGTGAAGTTGGTTAACACACTGGATTGTGGCTCCAGCATTTCGTGGGTTCGAGCCCCATCAGTCGCCCCTGCAAAACAGAGGACCGCATGACAATGCGGCCTTTTGTTTTTGCCTTCCGTTACAGAGAGGATTATGAAAGTGTTTCCTGCCGCAATGTACCAAAATGATCTATATTTACGTGATAAAGGCTGATTTTTGTCACAATGTATCATATATTATAGATAAAGATATATCCAAAGGAGAATAATCATGGCTGGTAAGTTTGTAATCAAACCCACAAAGAACAACGGTTTCAAGTTCGATCTGAAAGCCGGCAACGGCGAGACAATCCTGACATCTGAAGTGTATACAACACTGAAGTCCTGCAAAGCCGGCATCGCTTCTGTAAAGAAGAATGCGCCTGCCGCAGCGATCGAAGACCAGACGGCAGAAGGATTCGAGGTCAAAAAGCACCCGCAGTTTGAAGTATACACAGACAACGCAGGTGAGACACGCTTCCGCCTGAAGGCGAAGAACGGCCAGAACATCGGCCGCAGTGAAGGCTATAAGGCAAAGAAGTCCGCTATGAACGGAATCGAGTCCGTTGTCAAGAACGCACCGGACGCAGAGATTGTTCTCAAGGAAGACTGAGGAAAGCACATCATACCGGAAAAAGAGGCTGTACCGCAGCCTCTTTTCTTTCACACATACATTTCAGGTGCACAGATGGTAGAATACAGCCATGGTACAGACCAGAATGAACATCGCCGGCAGAATGCGCACGGTGGCAATAGAGAAGAAACGGATCAAACGCATGTATCTGCGCATCCGTCCGGACGGTACGCTGTACGTATCCTGTCCGCTTCATACGCCGGATCTGCAGATCCAGCGCTTTCTCATGGAGAAGGAGGACTGGATCCGGAAAGCGGAAAGCAAGGTTCAGAAGCAGACAGTCTACAATAATCCTGCTCTGTACGGCCGGGTATACTGGCTTGGTGAAGAGATGCCGGTGCAGTATGTACACGCAGTCCGCAGCAAAGTTGAAATCATCGACGGCACAATGATAATGCATCTGAAAACCATGGATGAAGAATCCGCCGCAAAGCTTTTCCAGGCGTATGCCGCAAAGGAAATCAAACGGATGCTTGAACAGCTGCGTACAGAATGGGATACCAGGATCTGCGATGTATACCGGATTCCCCGCCCTGTGATCCGCACCCGCACGATGAAGACCCGCTGGGGCGTCTGCTATCCGGACAAGCACACCATCACCATCAACACCCGGCTCATCCACTATCCGCTGCACTGTCTGCGCTACGTGCTTCTGCATGAATACGTACACTTTCTGGTCCGCAATCATTCGTCCGCTTTCTACGCTCAAATCGCAGCGTACATGCCGGATTACAGACGCAGCATCCGTACGCTGAAAGGACAGTGAAACAGTTTTCTGAAAGTGTTTCATTCACAGAATGTTCACCGTATCCCCCTTGATTTACTGTTGAACAATCCCCTAAATACGGTACAATATAAGTGGCGAAAAAGATTGGAGAGATCGTATCATGATCGTTGGTACTGGAATTGTTTTTGGTTACCTGATTCTGCCTGTATGTGAGGGAGGAAACCTCCTTTTCAACAGGATAAGCGATCATGGTCGGATCTGTTTTTAGATGGGTTGCTGTCCATCTTTTTTAAATCCATATTTGTAAGAAGGAGGTCTATTGTATGGATCAGATCAATCAAGAATTCTTCGACGCAGCAGGAAGAGGAGATTTTGCAAGACTCTGTTCTATGGTCTCGAAAGGCGCAAATATCAATGTGGCCAATGGTGATGGTAGAACGGCTCTGATGAGAAGCGCAAAGCGTGGATACGAAGACATTGTCCGGTACCTTCTCGACAACGGCGCAAACCCGAATGACCGCGACAAGAACAACAAGACAGCCCTGATGGGTGCTGCCAAAAAGGGACATCTGAATATCTGCCGCATGCTGGAACATGCAGGCGCGGATGTAAACGCACATGACAACAGGGGAAGAACCTCTCTGATGCGGGCGGCCCTGCTGGGTGAAACAGAAGTCGTTTCCTACCTGATCGGAAAGGGCGCGGATGTCAATGCCCAGGATGCCGAAGGACGTACGGCACTGATGGAAGCCACAACAGCCTACAAGGCGGATATCATCAAGATCCTGGTGGAGAACGGCGCAAACATCAATGCCCAGGACAGCCGCGGCTGCACAGCGCTCATGCGGGCTGCCTATATCGGATTCCCGGAACTTGTAACGTTCCTGATTGACAACGGTGCAGACAAGGCACTGAAGGACTACTCCGGCAATATGGCCATCCACTATGTCCGCAAGGAATGCCTGGACGACCTGAAGGATACACTGAAATAAGAAGCAGAGGATAATGTATGAGAGACTATTTGGCAAATGAGGTCAGGAATGTCGTCGCTTTGGGACATTCCGGCGCAGGCAAATCGACAGTCATCGAAGCCTGCCTGTACTACACCAAGGCAATCCAGAAGTTCGGACCGAACAACGATGGAACAACAGCCCTGAATTTTGACGCGGAAGAAGGGAAACGCGGTGTTTCCTGCTATATGCATCTGGCACCGGTGGAGTGGAAGGACAAGAAGATCAACTTCATCGATACCCCGGGCTATATGGACTATGAAGGGGAAGAAATCACAGGCCTTACCGTCGGTGACAACGCCCTGAT
>JAEEYJ010000120.1 GCA_016291725.1 Solobacterium sp. | reverse complement strand
TATACAATGTTCGACGGTACGGTCATCACTGCAGAAGGCGGCATGGACAACCAGGTCCTGATCGATTACATTGTCGAGGATCTCGGCGGCACGATCGGTGAAGAATACGCCGATCCCTACGGACAGGGAAGGATAACGATTACCGGAGGTGAAGGATGATCCACGCAAATGATATAGAAAAAGGCATGTACCTGCGCATCAACGGCAAGGTCTATGAGGTGCTGGAAGAAGAAATGATTACACCCGGCAATGAGGTGTCCTTCATTGATGTCAAACTGAAGAACATCTTCAACAGGGGTGTACTCACCCGTACACTGAATCCTCTGGAAGTGCTGGAGGAAGTGTACATCGATACCATTGAAGCTGCCTATCTCGGTGAAGATGACGGATTCCGCTGCTTCCGCAGCATCCAGTCCGGCAATGAAATCCGGGTGAAGAACAGTGTCGCCGGCAGCGGCATGCGCTTTGTCAGGACCGGTACCATCGTGATTGTCCGGACCTGTGACGGCAGGGCATTCGGTGTGGATATCCCTGATTTTCTGGAACTGGCTGTAACGGAAATCCGGAAAGCCAAGGATGAGCAGTACTGTACGGCTGTCCTGGAAACCGGTGCCAGGACCGCAGCGCCTTCTTTCATCAAAGAGGGGGACAGAATCGTCGTGGACACCCGTACAGGTGCCTTCCTGTACCGGAATGACAAGGAAAACATTGACAAAAAACGGTAAAACACTAAAATACAGTTTATAAGGCTATGAAAGGAAGAGTAGCCTGTCGAAGGTCTCACAGAGAGTTCCCGGCGGTGGAAGCGGAACAGAAGATAGACAGGTGAACATGGTCCCGGAGCTGCATATCCGAAAAGTAGGGTATGACGGGCGGTCCCGTTACAGACACAGAGTATGCTGGTACTCGTTGAGGAACGTACAGTGATGTGCGTTTAAAAGCAAGGTGGTAACACGTGATGCATTCATCCCGTCCTTACATTGAGGACGGGATTTTTTAGCGGAAAGGGGAAACCATGATTGAACTGCGGAACATAAAGAAGATCTTCGGCACCAGGGAAGAAAGCATCCATGCGGTCAATGACGTCAGCCTGAACATCGCTGACGGCGAGATCTTCGGCATTATCGGCTACTCAGGCGCAGGCAAGAGTACGCTGGTCCGGATCATCAATCAGCTGGAGGAACAGAGCGCCGGAGATGTTATCATCGACGGCCGCATCATGCAGAAGCTGAGCCGGAAGGAACTGAACGAGCAGAGGCAGAAGATTGGTATGATCTTCCAGCACTTCAATCTGCTCTGGTCGCGCACCGTTGCCCAGAACATTGCCCTGCCGCTGGAATTTGCCGGGGTTCCGAAGGAGGAACGCCGGGAAAAGGTGAACCGGCTGATTCATCTGGTCGGTCTGGACGGGCGGGAGGATGCCTATCCATCCGAACTCTCCGGCGGGCAGAAACAGCGTGTAGGGATTGCCAGAGCCCTGGCCAACGATCCCCGCATCCTGCTCAGCGATGAAGCAACCAGTGCCCTGGATCCCGGTACAACGGAACAGATCCTTGACCTGCTCAAGCAGATCAACAGAGAGCTTGGCATTACGATCATCATGATCACCCATCAGATGGAGGTCGTCCAGAAGATCTGCACCCGCATGGCTGTCATGAGCGAAGGAAGAATCGTGGAACAGGGTACTGTAAAGGACCTGTTCGAGCACCCGGTGCACGGGATCACCAAACGGTTTGTACACAATGTGAATGAAGGGCAGACCGTAGAGGAACTGAAGGAAGATCTTCTCCGGAAGTACCCCGGCAGTAAAGTGCTGAGATGCAGCTTTACGATGAACAATGTGGATGAGGCAATCCTCGCCGAAGCGATCCGCTCCGTGGATTTCCCGGTATCCATCGTTGATTCCCGCATCATGGCATCCTCGGACGGATCCTACGGCGTCACCTACATCCACGTCTATCACGGCACCGTAGAACAGTACAACAGGTTCGTCACGGTACTGGTCAATCACGCAGTCAAAGTGGAGGTACTCTAGCATGGCAACGAGATCACTGAATCTGGAACAGCTGCTGGAAGCGGTCTGGGAAACAGTCTACATGACCTTTGTGTCTGTACTGTTTGCCGGCATCATCGGCCTGTTCATCGGTATCCTGCTGTTCTGCACCTCCAGCAGCGGCCTGTTCCGGAATACCGTTGTGAACAAGATCATGGACGTCATCGTGAATGTCCTGCGGGCAGTACCGTTCATCATCCTGCTGATCCTGATCATCCCGCTGACGAAGCTGCTGGTCGGAACCAGCCTCGGTGCCAAAGCAGCCCTTCCCTCACTCACACTGGCAGCCGCACCGTTCTATGCCCGTCTGTGCATGATCGCGTTCATGGAAGTGGACAAAGGCACCATAGAAGCCAGCCGTTCCATGGGAGCGACCAATCTGCAGATCATCACCAAAGTCCTGATCCCCGAAGCGCTTCCCGCACTGATTTCCGGGATCACGGTTACAGCCATATCCCTGATCTCCTATACCGCGATGGCCGGTGCCATCGGTGCCGGAGGACTGGGCAACCTGGCCTATATGTACGGCTTTGCCCGGCGGAACAATGCCGTACTCTATACATCAACCGTCATCATCGTTCTGATCGTCTTCGCAGTCCAGTGGGCAGGGGATACGATCGTAAAGAAAACCGATAAAAGATAAAAGGAGAAAAACAATGAAAAAGACATACACAGTATTCGCAGCCGCAGCGCTCGCACTCTCTCTCACCGCATGCAGTTCCGAAGAACCGGCACCTTCGGAAGAAAATGAACCTGAAGTCCTGACCATCGTCGCAACCGCGAACCCGCACGGAGAAATCCTCGAATTCGCCGCACCGATCCTGCTGGAGGAGTACAACGTCAAGCTGGATATCGTCATTACCGACAACTACTACATCCCGAACAAGTCCGTCAACGACGGAGACGCGGATGCCAACTACTTCCAGCATGTACCGTTCTTTGACGGTGAGAAGTCAGAGAACGGATACGCGATCGTCAATGTCGGCGGTGTGCATATTGAACCGTTCGGCATCTACTCCAAGGAGTATACCGATCCCAAGGATGTACCGGATGGTGCCGAAGTAATCATTTCCAACTCAGTAGCGGACAACGGCCGCATCCTGGCCATTCTCGACTCTGCCGGACTGGTGAAGCTTCCGGACGGCGCTGATGTACTTGCCATTACCATTCAGGACATCGATACACCGGAGAACAACCCGAAGGGACTGAAGTTCACCGAGGTCAACCCTGATCTGCTCACAACATTCTTCGAGAACGGTGAAGGCGATCTGGTTGCCATCAACGGCAACTACGCGATCCAGGCCGGCCTGAACCCTGTCAGTGATTCCCTTATCCTCGAGGTTGCGGATGCGTCCAACCCGTATGTAAACATCGTCGCCTGCCGTGAAGGGGAAGAGAATGACCCGAAGATCCACGCACTGATCGATGTTCTTCAGGGAGATGCGGTAAGGAACTTCATCCTGGAAAAGTGGTCTGACGGATCCGTCATTCCGGCAGAATAAACAGAGATATCCGGTTGTACCAACCGGATTTTCTGTATAATGGAACAGGATTAATACCGGAGGAAAAACGCTATGAAGAAAACAATCATTGCGGCACTGGTGGTATTCCTGTGTGCCTGCGGCACGGAAGCACCGAGCGAAGTACAGCCCCAGGATACGTACAACGCCCTGGAACAATACTATGAAGGCACAATGGAAGCTCTGGATGAAAAGCAGATCTGTACACTGCTGAACACAGAGGAAGACACGGTGCTCCGTGCGGCAGGTGCCTACGCAGCCGACGCCCCGGAACAGTTCTTCTACATCGTGGAGTGCAAGGATGAAGACGCTGCTCTGGATGTCCAGGAAGCCATGAAGCACTATCTGGAACTGATGAAGGACAGTGCACAGCTTTATTCTCCCGAACAGCTGGAACTGATCTCTTCAGGCTATACTACCGTCAAGGGGAATACAGCCATTCTGGTCATCTGCCCCGATGGGGACGGTGTCCGGCTGAAGATCAACGAACTGTACGGACAGTAACCGGCAAGAACCTTGCCGGTTTTCTTATGGTAAGATAAAGAAAACAACAGGAGGAAACTATGATTAATAAAGGATACTTCGGAGACAACTGCAGTGCAATCGTAATCGGAAAGAACGCTACGACAACAGGCCATGTCCTGCTTGCCCACGGCGAGGATGACCCCCGCTGCTTTGTCCAGTCCCACCTGGTACCGCATATGACCCATAAAGAAGGGGAAATGCTCAGCTGGGAGGACGGCAGAGCACTGATTCCCCAGCTGCCGGAGACACTCGGCTTCTACTGGAGCGAATACCGTATGATCGGCGGCGGAGAGCCGTTCGCGGATATGTTCTTCAATGAGTGCGGTGTTGCGGTTGTTTCCAACGCAATGGGCGGCTCGAAGATACCGGAGGGTGCAGACCCGAAGGAACTGGGAGGCATCGGCTACGGTATGCGGAGGCTGATTGCGGAGCGGGCTACCAGCGCAAGGCACGCGGTGGAAGTCATTGCCGGCCTGATGGAGAAGTACGGTTACTACAGCAGCCGCTGCTATACCATCGCCGACAAGGATGAAGCCTGGGCGGTTCAGCTCACAGCGGGCCATCAGTTCGCTGCAAGGCGCATCGGAGATGATGAAGTCTACTACATACCGAACTGGTATACGATCCATGAGCTCGACTTCAACAATCCGGATGTCAACCGCTTCTCACCGGATGTTGTCAAGTACGCGATCGACAACGGCTGGTATACACCGGCAAAGGAAGGCGACTACAGTGACTTTGATTTCGGCAGAGTCTATCAGGGCGCGGAGTGGAACCACATCTCCAACCGCCTGAGAAGCGATCTGGCATGGAGCCATCTGCTGGACGGAGAACCTCTGCCGTACCAGACCTTCAGCACGAAGGCATCGAAGAAGTACGCCCCCGCGGATCTGAAGAAGATCCTGCGCCTGCACTATGATGGCTGGGAGGAAGATCTGAAGGAAGATCCGAAGACCGGACCGCACAGATACGGAATCTGCCGCGATACGACCGTAGAATCCAATGTGTTTGACTTCGACGATCTTCCTGAACTGACAGTTGTCTACCGTGCCTTCCCGCGTCCCTGTGTATCGCCGTATACACCTTGGTTCGGCGGCATTACCAAGCTCCCGGAAGGCTATGAATGGTACGGACCGAACGCATCCCTGAGATCGCATTTTGCCAGCGATGACCGGGAGTTCAAATATGATGCGAACCTGGCTTACTGGGCATTCAGAACCCTGCAGAACGTCATGGAATTCGACTACCGGTTCTGTGAAGACATGGTTCACGGTGAGATTGCGGAAATGGAAAAGGAATGGGATCTGATCATCCCGGAAATCCGTAAGGCCTACCGTACACTGAAGGCTGTGGATGAGAAGGCCGCCAGGGTTCTCCTGGACGACTTCACCGCTGCGGCTGCTCACAAAGCATGGCGCTGGGCACAGGCCATGACCCAGAAGCTCTATGATGCCAAGGACCAGGCAAACATGGACTTCTGGAGATCGAAGCTGTAAGGATGAAAGCACAGGTTTTTCTGACCCCCGCAGCCGGCAAGAAGCTGATTGCCCGGGCGGTCTGCCGTCTTCCTGTAGTTGTTTCTGCGATGAAGGACCATACGATTGTCATCATCAAAGGAACCGGCAATGCCTACATCGCAGAAGAACTGCTGCACCTGATCCACGAACCGTTTACAGGCAAGGGCTTCTACCGCGGGATTTCCGTTCCGCCCGGAACGGAACTGAGCCCGCTGCAGAAGGAGGATCTGGTGATCCGGAAAGGCAGGAGGATTCACGGAATGACGGTATTCGATGCTGTGGATTCACTGGGGCCGGGAGATGTACTGGTGAAAGGGGCCAATGCAGTGCACCTTGCATCAGGAACCTGCGGTGTACTGATCGGCAACCCGAC
>JAEEYJ010000017.1 GCA_016291725.1 Solobacterium sp. | reverse complement strand
TGAGATCGCCCTGTCCGCTTGTCCGGAATGCTTCCTTGCCGTCTGAAGTACAGATGAATGCAATCTCAGGATGCGACATGGCAAAAGCATGCACCGTATTCTGGACAAGCGTATTCTCATAGGAACCGCTTTTCATGTGCTTCAGTCTGGCCGGAGTACGGTAGAAGAGGCCTTCAACGGTAATCTCCGTTCCCTGGTCGCAGGGATAGGCTGCCGCAGCTGTGGCTGTACCGTATTCGATGACAATCCGGGTGCCATGTTCACCATCACTGGTGTTCATGGTTACTTTGGATACGGAAGCGATGGATGGAAGAGCTTCCCCGCGGAAGCCGAGTGTCCGTATGGACCAGAGATCACCCGGGCGCTGGATCTTGGAAGTCGCATGGCGCTTGAAAGCCGCTGCGGCGTCCTCTCTGTCCATTCCGCAGCCGTTGTCCCGTACGGTAAGCCGGGTCAGCCCACCGTTCTCCAGATTGATTTCAATGCGCGTACTGCCTGCATCGATTGCGTTTTCCACGAGTTCCTTGACGACTCCCTGGGGACGTTCAACAACCTCTCCTGCCGCAATCATATTGGCGGTCTGTGCATCCAGCAGTCTGATTCTTCCCATACAGTGCATTATACCATGTATAATGAACGCGTATGATACTGAAGGATGAATACCGGGAGACGACCATCATCAACAAGTCGCGTTTCCTTGCGTGCTGTATGCCATGCAGTACGGAGGAAAAAGCCCGGTTCTACATTGACATGATCCGTGAGGAGTTCCCGGATGCGTCCCATGTGTGCACAGCCTATTCCATCGGGAATATCCAGCGCTCCAACGACAACAAGGAGCCGGCAGGCACAGCCGGAATCCCCATCCTTGAGAGCATCAAGAAGAGCGGTCTGGACCAGGTGTGCGTCTGTGTGGTGCGCTGGTTCGGGGGCATCAAGCTGGGTGCCGGAGGACTGGTGCGTGCCTACGGTGGATGTACCGCAGATGCACTGGTACATGCACCGAAGGCAGTGGAAGTGCAGCATTCCCTTTGGGAAGTACGGTATCCCTATACCCTTTCAGGAGCGATGGAGAGTGCGCTGTACCGTACCTTTCTCAATGTTCATACAGAATACGGGGACGAGGCTGTCAGTACATTCGAAGCGGATGAAAACCAGAATGTGCCGGATCTGATCCGGGACATCTCCCGGGGACAGGCTGTCCCGGTATTCCTGGAATCCATCACAGCCTACCGGGATCTTTGAGCAAAGTATAAAGACCGTCACCAGACGGTCTTTTCAGTTTCTGCGTTCAATCCGGCAGATTGACTTCCTTCTGTCCGCATAGGATTCAACACACAGATATTCCTCAGTCCTTGAAGAAGTGGCTGTACTTTTCCCGGTCTTCCTCTGCAATCAGATCACGTACACTGTGTTCATCCGTGATTTCATACAGCGGCTTCGCCGGGACGCCTACAGCCACCCAGCCGGCCGGGATATCCCGTGTAACAACACTGCCGGCACCGATGACAGCGCCCTTGCCGATGGTTACTCCGGCAATAACGGTAACATTGCAGGCAATCCAAACATCATCCTCAATATGAATAGCCGGTGCGAACTCCGTTACGACCCGTCTTCCGTCCTTCAGGTGCGTTACCCGCTCCGAAGCGATCAGCGGGTGATTCGTAGCCATCAGGGATACATTCGGACCGATGGAAACATTGTTGCCGATGTAGATCGGACCATCATCCATTGCAGTGAAGTTGAAGTTGGCGAGGAAATTGTCACCGACAAACATATGCTTGCCGTAGTTGATCTGCATCGGACCCTGAAAGCGGAAGTTCTCCCCGACCTTGCCCATGATGTTCCGGATGATCTCCTTCCGTTCCGGATCGTATTCATCCAGCTGGTTGTAGCGCTGGCAGGCAGCGTGAGTTTCGTGCTTGATTTTCAGCAGTTCCGGATCCGTCAGATCGAACAGCTTGCCGGCATAGATTTTTTCTTCCTCTGTCATGTGTATTTCCTTCTTTCGCTATGTTCATTGTAGTGTGACGGGGAATAGGATTCAATCGGGGATCAGAGACGCACTACCGCTGCCTTGACGCTCTCCAGCATGCTCAGCATCTGGTATTTCAGTACGAATGCTGCGTCGTAGTACTGCGGGCATTCCTTCTTGATGTGATCCAGAAGCGGCAGAATGTACTTCTCTGTCTCTTCGACATATTCGATGATGTCTTCGATGGTGAAGGAAAGCATCATGGTGGACAGATTGCTGCAGCGGTCGAATGCTTTGACGATGGATGCTGTACTGCTGCCGCGGATGCCTTCAAAGTATTCTGCAGGATCTGTACCGCTCTGCTTCGTCAGAAGGCGGACAGCTTCCCGCACCTCACCAGAGAACGGCAGTTCATCGGGGCGTATACCGCAGTCCTCACAGACATCGTGCAGGAGTATCACCGCAAGTACGGTATCGTCATGGATGCCGAGTGCGTGGGCATGGCAGGCCATGATGAAGGGATGTACGATGTACGGCGCTTTTTCCGGGGAATACGCACTGGTCTTCCGGTATTGTCCGGCATGTTTCTCTTCTGCATAGTCGATGGCTCTGTTCATCTCAGGCAGTCCGTCTGCCAGAGCGAATTCCTTCAGCTTCCGGCGCATATTGTCCACTGAGTAGAACGGATCCCTGATGATCCAGGAGGGGTGGATTCTCATCCCGTCGTCGATCAGCTCCGCCTTGTTCATCTTCAGTGCTTCCGCGATCAAAGGAATCTTGTAGATGTCCGGCAGGGTTCTGCCGTTCTCCCACTGGCTGATGGCCTGCGGAGTGACATAGACCGCTCCGGCCAGTTCCTCCTGCGTCATATTCAGTTCCTTCCGCCGCTGACGGATCTTCTTGCCGGTTTCCATAATGTCTGCCTCCCGACTACAGTCTATATCAGCTGTACACAGAACGGTATTAAGCCGTGCTTTCGTTTCTGTACAGGAAAAGCACTCCGGAGAGTGCCTGTGTTACGGTTTCACAATGAACCACGCTTCGATGCCCCATACGATGGTCCGTACAATCCCCCAGGGTGAAGCTTCCGTGCTCATCAGCAGGGACAGGACAAACAGCAGGCAGAGAACGACAGCCGTCATCCGTACAGGCCAGCGGATTTCCTGCCTGCCCAGCCTGATCACGGCTGTGGAAGCGTAGTAGGCCGCAAACGCACCGCAGCAGCCCATCAAGCCCAGTATGAGCAGATCGCCCGGCAGAATGCGGAACAGGAAGCCGATGACCCTGCCGATCAGAGGAATGTGTACGATGAATTCGTACACGAACGCAGCTGCTCTGAACGCAAGCTCATAGGCAAGGATTCCGGCAATTACGGCAATAAGGCCGATCAACAGTTTCTTGATGGTTTCCATGGTTCTTCTGTTCCCTTACTCTACACGATACCACATTCATTATCACGTACATAATATGCTGTGAGATTTTATGAAAAGACCACCTGTTTTCATCTATAATTTAGGAAAGGAGATTGCAATCATGTCTAATTTAGAACTAGCGAAAAAGTATGAAGACTACATCATTTCCATGCGGCGCTACTTCCATGAGAATCCTGAACTGTCAGATCATGAGGACAAGACCATTGACCGTATTTCCGAAGAACTGACAGGCATGGGGATTGAACATGTGGTCATTCCTCACGGCGGTATTCTCGCTACCATCAAGGGACCGGCGGAGAAGGACAACGGCAAAGCCGTCCTGCTCAGAGCGGATGTTGATGCCCTGCCTGTCCAGGAGACAGACACAGCCCTGTTCGATATTCCGAGATGCACAAAGTCGAAGAATGACGGTGTTATGCATGCCTGCGGACATGACGGACACATAGCGATGCTGCTGGGCGCTGCCCATGTCCTGCTTGAAAGAAAGGATGACATTGAAGGCACTGTCTACCTCTGTTTCGAGCGCGGTGAAGAGATGACCGGCAACGTCAAGTACATCTTCAAGTACATGGATGAACAGGGAATTTCTGAGACGATCACAACCTGCTACGGTACCCACCTGCTCTCTACACTGGAAACCGGCAAGTTTGCAGCCAATGATACCAACATGATGGCCGGTGCCATGATGTTCGATGTGACACTGAAAGGCCGCGGCGGACATGGTTCACGTCCTGACCTCTCCCTGTCACCGCTGGATGCGTTCGCAGCCATCTATCAAGGTATGGAAGGTCTGCGCATGCGTAGAATCGATCCGTACACCCCGTTGACCTGCTCCATCGGCCGCTTCGAAGGCGGCAAGACGTGGAACGTGATTCCGGATGATTGCCGCTTTGCCGGTTCCGTCCGCTTCTTCGACCGCGACAAGGCAGCGATCACGTTCTACAACGAATTCAAAGCCATCATCGAACACACAGCCGAGGCCTACAACTGCGACGTAGAATTCAACAGCTTCAACCAGCCTGGCTTCGCTGTTGTTAACGATCCGGAATGCGCACAGTTCGCCAGAAAGGTCATCCGTGAGGAACTGGGCGATGCCGTCATCGACTACGCTGAGCCGTGGATGGCATCCGAGAGCTTCTCTGAATACATCCGTCAGTGGCCGGGCGTGTTCTGCTTCATCGGCATGAAGAATGATGCCAAGGGTGTCGGGGCTGCTCACCACAACCGCTTCTTCGACATTGACGAAGATGTTCTGGTCAAGGGTGCTGTAGGTGCTTCGACCTATGCCATTGAGTTCCTGAAGAGAGGACCGGACAACTCCGGCAAGCCGTACATGAAATATGTAGACCTGCTGAAGGCCAAAGGCGCTGCAGCAGATCTGGAAGCTCTCTACGGCATCAAGGAAGGCTGATCCTGCGATAGAAACAGAAAAGGCAGAGCGGAACGGCTCTGCCTTTACTTTGCAATCATGAGGATATTCATATCCACCGGAACGGAGATGCCGTCAATCCACCCTTCCGGTGAATACTGCCACATCGTGAACTGGCCGTTCAAAGGGACACTGTGCGCATTGTAGGAAGCGACCCAGAAGGAACATATTCCCTGGAGCTCCTCCATGTAGATCTCCGTTTCGAACCAGCTGCTGGACGCATAGATCACCGGTGTATAGCCGGCGTCGCGGATCCTCTGCAGGAACGCTGCTGCGATGAGAGTCCGTTCCTGGCGTCCCAGATTCAGGTCCCGGTCATTCGCGCTGTACTGTTCCATGTCCAGCGCTACCGGTCCTTCTATGTAGTATCCCCGCAGCCGGCTGAGCACGAAGTCTGCTTCCTCGATGGATTCTTCAACGGATACTGCGGAGGTGTAGAAGTATACTCCGGTGGGGATGCCTGCCTGGTACGCCCCGGTCATGTTATTGACGTACTGATCGTCTTCGTGCAGCAGTCCTGTTTCATAACCGCGGTAGCCGACGCGTACCACTGCAAACTGTACGCCGGAATCCTTTACCTTCTGCCAGTCGATCACACCCTGCGCATAGCTGACATCAATGCCCCACCGGCTGGTGAAGGCATCGTCTTCATAGCTCATTCTGCCTTCCTCTGTGAGGAATTCACTGAAGCTGTAGGGACAGGTATCCACCGGTTCC
>JAEEYJ010000119.1 GCA_016291725.1 Solobacterium sp. | reverse complement strand
TGCAATGGAAGGCGGAAAGCGGTACTCTTCCTTGGAAATGATAGCCCCGACACGAACGTCGTTGTCTGTATCGTTGATGATAGTGGACACGGCGAGCAAAGCTTTAACAGTCCGCTTGTCATCAGTCGGGCTGATAATGACAGTACGGCAATCATGCAGAGAGAGCTTTTCCAAAGTGGCCGGATCAAAGATATCTACTGTACGGCAGATAATACGGATGTTCTGTGGAATGACAACATTATCCCGAATGTTGTTTTCCATTTCATCCCGCTCCATGCTGTCTGCAACAACGATAGTACAGGGATTGCCCGCGGCTGCGAGAATCAACTGATTGATAAGCGTATACTCACCTGGATAGAAGCCCAGTACCACATAATGCCCTTTTTCCAGAACTGCAGAATTGCCTCTGCGCAGACTGTATATTTTTTCTTCTATTGCACTGGCAAAGATACCAATCAGAACACTGGTGATCATAAGCCCGCAGAAAGCAGCAATTGCCATGAATATCAGATAGCCGATGCTGTCACTGTCTCCCGATGATGGCATCCAGGCATTGATGATGGTCCCCAGGGTATCCCAAAAAGCTTGGAAAAAAGTGAATTCAGATCGTGCAGACATCCAAACGGCAACCGAAAGGAAAACGACCAGCATAATAGTTATGACGAGCAGCAAACGGATCAGAGTCAGGCTTCCTTTTGCCATGCGGTTATCGAACCAGTAGGAGAGCCGTTCTTTTAAGGTGGGTTGATTCATAAAAGCCTCACAGAATTCTAAGCAAAGGGAAATACTACAAATATAATGATGAAGGAATAATTATGGTAGCTTGTTTTCAGTGTACCATACAGATGAACAAAGCATACAGTTTCAGGTATAATGGAACCGCAATGAAGTATGTAAGTCTGGATCTGGGGAGTGTTACCTGCGGTATCGCAAAGTCGGATACCGGTTTTCTGGCGACGCCGGTGAAGACCATCCGCTTCCGCCGGGAGGACTACGACGATGCGATTGACCGGATTCTGGAATACGTAGAGAAGGAAAAGCCGGATATCATCGTGATGGGCTATCCTTTGCTGGAGAATGACGACGAAGGGCCCAGAGCGAAGCTGTCCCGGGTTGTCGGTGAGATCATTGAGCAGGAATCCGGCATCAAGGTCGTTCTGCAGGATGAGCGCAGTACGACGCGGGATTCCGAAGACTTCCTGATCGGTCTGGATGTATCCCGGAAGAAGCGGAAGAAGGTCATCGACCAGCAGGCAGCGGTAAGAATCCTTGAATACTATCTGCAGAGGCAGGAAAACAGGTAAACACCTGTTTTTTGGTTATGAATGAAAAAAGAGTGATTCCTCACTCTTCATCCGGTACGTATTTGATGACAACGTGCCTGTCCGGTCCCTCACCCTCACTCTGGGTGTGGATGTTGTGCCAGCCGGACAGCGTCTTGTGCACGACCTTGCGCTCATCATTTGGCATGGGATCCAGGGAAGCGTCCACATGGGAGCGCTGGACCTGCTTGGCATTGGTCTTGGCAATGTAGCTCAGCTTGCTGTAGCGCTCTTCCTTGTAGTTGTTGATATCGATCAGGACATCGATGCGGCTTCTGAACTCGGAGTTCACAGCCCCGCGCATCACAGTGTTGAACGCCGTGAGCGTCTTTCCTTGCCTGCCGATGAGCACGGCGTTGTTGTCGGCGTTCAGGCGGACAATGAAGCCGTTGGTATCGGTTTCTTCGATGGCCACTTCGATGTCCTGGCCGATGCCGACAAAGAAGTTTCCGAGATAATCGAAGATGAATTCCTTGATGTCATCCTGGGTGTAGGCACCGACGGTGACACCGTTCTCTGTCTCTTTGGTATAGTACTTCAGTTCACCGACGGTGCACTGCTTGTCCTGGGCAGCCTGCTCCAGCGCGGCTTCCAGTGTTTCTGCTGTATATTCAATCATGATCAGGCTCCTTGTTTCGTAATGATGGACTGGACAACGAACATCTTGACAATGTTGACAACAGAGTAGATGGTCCAGTAGATGGACATGGCGGACGGCAGTGTCAGACCGATGACCGAGAACAGGATGACCATGTAGATCATCATCATATTGGACTGTGTGGAAGCTTTGCTTTCCTGCACTCTGCGGTGCGTACGCTCCGCTTCCTCCTGCGCTCTCTTCTTGGCCATCCAGCGCGGCATGAACATGGTAATAGCCTGGCTGATGATCATGACCAGGAAAATGATGAAGTATCCGGAAATGCCGGCCTTCATGCCGTTGAGCGGGGATACTTCCAGGCTCAGTCCCATGAACGGTGTGGACTTCAGCAGGGAAGAACGCTGTACTGCATGGAAGAGCGCAATGACAATCGGGAACTGCAGGAATGTCATCGCTATGGTGCTCAGGGGATTGACATTGTACTTCTGGTACAGTTTGTTCAGTTCCTGCGCCTGCTTCTGGCGGGAAGCGTCATCCGTGCGTCCTTCGTACTTGCGCTGGATCCGGTCGAGCTCCGGCTGCAGAAGCTGCATCTGCTGCTGCTGGATCTGGGACTTCAGGGTAGCAACGAGCAGGACGGCATTGACCAGCAGGGTCAGGGCAGCCAGCGCACCGACAGACCCCATCTTCGGTGTGAGCTTGTTGATGAACTGCGCCATCGGCCATACCAGCAGGGCATTGAACCAGTTCTCGGAAGCCATGGTTTCAGCGAATGTTGTTTCGGGATAAATCAGCTTGATCGCTCCGTCTGCGTCTGTCGCGACACGGCAGCCTGTCATGGTGACCATGAACAGGAAGACAGCAGTGAGTATCAGCATCTTTTTCATCTGAGCGTTGATCTTCATAGGAATCTCCTTCAATCGGTCGTATAGTAACTATATAATATTAGCCGCACGGAACAGTTTTTCCAAGTCATTTTTATTATCTGCGTAGGATCTTGTGCGGTATCCGTGCCGTACAATGATGATGAAGTCGTATTCCGCAGCCGCAAAATCCACCAGCTCCATGCACATCATCCGCACCTGGCGCTTGATCCGGTTGCGTATGACAGCGTTGCCGATCTTGCGGGAAAGGGAGATTCCCCCGCGGGCCTGGAGCTCCTTTTTCGGAAGAACATACAAAACAAAGCTGTCGCAGACAGTTTTTCTTCCGGTATGGATGAGAGTCTGGAACTCCCGGGATTTACGGACACGGTTTATCTTCTTCATAGTCAAAAAAAACCACCTACAGGTGGCTTATTTTCAGGCAGACAGTACCTTTCTGCCCTTGGCCCTGCGTCTAGCCAGAACCTTACGTCCACCGACAGTAGCCCTGCGGGCTCTGAAGCCGTGGGTAGACTTGTTTTTTCTCTTACTAGGCTGGTATGTTCTCTTCATTGCATGCCACCTCCGTCCAAATCAAGAACAATGCTTATATATAATACTTTTCCTGCATATAAAAGTCAAACAATTCAGAAGGGGTTTTTCCCGCGTTCTTAAGAATGATGGATAATCCTTAACGTTTGGTTGAACAGCCTGCAGGAAGTGATAGAATGTCATAGGCAAAAAAGGAGGCAAAGCATGAAAAGAATGATGAAAGGACTGCTTGCGGCAGCGCTGCTGATGATGGCAGGCTGCGCCAAGCATGAGTCAAGGATTGAATCTACAGCTGACAATACCATCAAGGTAACTGCGCTCAACAGCGAAGAAACCGGTGGCAGCGGGGTCATCACGGTCGCGGAAGGAGAAATCCTGCACCTGGACTACAATCTCAGCAAAGGAACGTTCGATGTTACGGTAGCCGGCGAGCAGACGGTACCGGAAGACGGACAGGTGGATGCAGAGGGAAAGTCCACAGAGGAACTGATCGAGACCTTTACCGGCGAAGGCCAGTACAAGGAAACCGGACTGACCGGGGAAGGTTCCCTCGAATTCGCGGTGGAGCCGGGAGACCAGACGCTGTACATCATGCTGCATGATGCGACAGGCGAGATCCTGGTCACAGCCGTACCTGCGGAATAATACAGCAAGGAAGCTTCGCACAGGCGGGGCTTTTTTGTGTTAGCATAATACGTGTATGAATGATGAAGGAGGGTCTGCATGTCTGAGAGAAGAATGCTGAAAACCTACCTCGACGAGATCCCCTGGGGAACGGATGAGGATCTTGTGAATGAACAGAACAAGACCCGCAAGGAACGGAAGGAACTGCCGGAAGGCTGCCACGAAACCGTTCTTTACCGTGATATTATGCGCATTGCCTGGCCTTCCCTGGTGGAGCAGCTGCTGACCAGCCTGGTATCCATGGCGGATATGATCATGGTCGGTTCTATGATCAACGGTGATGATGCCATCTCCGCTGTCAGTCTGGCCAACCAGCCGAAGTTCATCTTCATCTCCCTGATGATTGCGCTGAACATCGGTGTTACAGCTGCCGTAGCGCGGGACCGCGGCGCCGGCATGCACGAGAAAGCGAACGATACCCTGCGGCAGGGTCTGGTAATGTCTCTGGGCGTGTGCATCTTTGCGTCCATAGCCGGCTTTCTCGCTTCGAAGCCGCTGGTAGCCTTCATGGCCAACGGCGGACTGTCTGCGGACATCGAGCGTATGAGCGTCCAGTACCTGCGGATCCAGATGCTCGGCTTTACGACCATGGGCATCGGTGCGACGTTTACAGCTGCCCTGCGGGGCACCGGCAACTCCAAGCTGCCGATGATGTACAACATGACGGCAAACGTCGTCAACGTCTGCCTGAACTACCTGCTGATCAACGGCCATTTCGGCTTCCCGGCCCTCGGTGTTGTCGGTGCGTCTCTGGCAACCGTGATCGGACAGGCTGTGGCAATGGTCATAGCCATCCGGGCGGTAGGCAGCGGCAAGTACTACTTCCATCTGACCCTGCTGGACTTCTTCCGCCACTTCGGTGTGGAATGGGATGTCATCTCCCGCATCGTCAAGGTCGGTATTCCTTCCCTGATGGAGCAGGCAGCGATGCGTATCGGCATTATTCTGTTCTCCAGACAGGTGGCGAGCCTGGGCAATCCGGGATACGCAACCCATCAGATCTGCATGAACATCCAGTCACTATCATTCATGCTGGGCATGGCGATATCCGTCAGTTCAACGACGCTGGTCGGACAGTCACTGGGCAAGAGAAGGCCGGACATGGCAGAGCACTACTCCAGAAGGTGTTCGCGGCTCGGTGTCGGCTTCGGCTGTCTGCTGGGACTGTTCTTCGGCTTCTTCGGCAAATACATTGTCGGTCTGTACAGCGATACGCCGGCAGTCATTGAAGCTGCGATTCCGGTCATGATCATTCTGGGTGTTCTGCAGCCTGTGCAGACTCCGCAGTTCATCCTGGCAGGTTCCCTGAGAGGAGCCGGCGCAACCAAGGCGACTGCGCTCATTACCATGATCTGCGTACTGATCCTGCGTCCGGTGCTTGGACACGTGATGATCAATGTTCTGGCACTCGGTCTGATGGGTGCGTGGTACGCGATCTTCATCGACCAGGTGGTGCGTACAGGCCTTGTCATGTATGTCTATGGACTGGGCAGGTGGAAGACGATCAAGGTATAGATGATAAAGAAAACCCCGGCAGTGCCGGGGTTCTTTTATTCTGCCAGTCCGAAGTGTTTCTCCACCAGAGCAACGGTCTCTTCCACCGTCCTTGCCGGATCCCGCTCCAGCCAGAAGTACCTGCTGTGCTTCACATTGTCGTACATGTCCTTGTTCAGGGTATACAGCGTTTCATCGCAGGTGGCTTTTGCCTGTTCGTAGTCCGTTGCGCTGTGGATCCAGCGGCTGAACGGCTGATGGTCCGGCCGGGCACAGTATTCCTCGACATTGTCCTTCGGTTCCCGGATCAGGTAGACAATCCGGGAAGGCTCTGTCAGCCGGTCTGCCTGTTCCAGTGTCAGATGGCAGTCACAGATGACCGGGTGTTCCGCAGCAGCCCGGATCAGATCCAGCAGGATGAAATCCAGCTGCTCGCGGGTATTGTGGATCAGCCAGTTCCGGTACTCTTCCACGCTTCTGCCGAAGAATTCATCCGCGTCCCTGAACTGCTGGTTCATGGCCGGCTGGTGCTCTGTGTCGGAGATCTGCTGGTGGAAC